>JAQVAJ010000009.1 GCA_028690885.1 Clostridia bacterium | reverse complement strand
AACCGACAGGGCGACCACCCGCGCCTGCAAATTCCTGGGTGATATCTCCTACCCGCTCTACATGGTGCACTACCCCTTCATGTACCTCTTCTACGCCTGGATATGGAGACATGAGCTCACCTTCGCGCAGACCTGGCCGGTGGCTGTGGGTTTGCTCTTCGGCAACATCCTGCTGGCATGGCTCCTGCTGAAGCTCTACGATGAGCCGCTGCGCCGATACCTCTCCAAACGGTTCAAATAGAAGAGCGGCACAATGTCAGACAACTTGTGTCATATGCATTCATGATTTCGAAGACAATGGTCGCCTAAGTGGCTTACCCAAAGCAGCGAAAAAATCTTCTAATTCATTCGTCCATAAACAAATGAACATGAATTTTACACAAATAAATTTGCATCACTAAAACTATTGAGTAATTTTGCGAGTAGTATTGAGTAATTTTGCGAGTAGTATTGAGTATAATTTTAGTTTATGTTAGAGCGTTCCTATTTGAAATTGCTTCAGTCCAGGATTGAAGAGTCTCGTAAGTTCATACAAGTGATACTGGGCCCTCGGCAAGTTGGTAAGACAACGATGATCAATCAACTTCTTCCCCAACTGGCTATACCCAACATGAATGAATCGGCAGAAGCTATTTCTGCAACCAAATCGGCATGGTTGGTGCAAGTTTGGGAATCTGCACGCTTGCGGTTAAAAGCTTCGGGAGCAAAAGAGTTCTTGTTGGTAATTGACGAGATTCAAAAGATTGACAACTGGAGTGAAATTGTGAAGCAACAATGGGATAAGGATACTCGCGAGAATGTCAATATAAAAGTGATTCTGCTTGGTTCTTCCCGTCTGTTGATTCAAAAAGGATTGACTGAGTCCCTGGCCGGTCGTTTTGAAATCTTATATATGGGTCATTGGTCTTATCCGGAGATGCAGGAAGCATTTGGATGGAGCATCGGACAATATGTTTACTTTGGCGGCTATCCCGGATCGGCCAACTTGATCAGGGATGAAGAACGTTGGAAAAACTATGTGAAGGATTCACTTATTGAGACCAGTATATCCAAAGATATCCTCATGCTCACACGGGTTGACAAGCCAGCTCTTCTGAAACGATTGTTTGAATTGGGCTGTTTGTATTCCGGGCAGATACTTTCATATACAAAAATCATAGGACAGCTTCAGGATGCCGGGAATACGACAACTTTGGCCAACTACCTGAAACTTTTATCAGATTCCGGTTTGTTGGGAGGTTTGGAGAAGTATGCCGGCGATATCATTCGTAAACGAGGTTCAAGCCCTAAATTTCAAGTCTATAACAATGCTTTAATTAGTTCTCAGAGCAACGACACCTATGAAAAGACACTCATTCATCCGGAATTGTGGGGGCGACTTGTAGAATCGTCCGTTGGAACACATTTGATGAATCATTCCATCTCCGAAAGATATCAGCTCTATTACTGGCGAGAAGGAAATCAAGAAGTTGACTTTGTCTTGGAAAAAGGCGATAAGGTAATCGGGCTTGAAGTGAAAAGTGGGATGAAAGGAGCAAATGCAGGAATGGCTCTCTTTTCAGAAAAGTTTCATCCCGATAAGATTATGCTTGTTGGCACGGGCGGTATTCCTTATGAGGAGTTTTTGAAAATAAATCCAAAGGAATTGTTTTAACAAAATAATATCAATGTCAAACGAGTTAGAATCGTATGCCCGTGCTGGCGATCTATCTCACTATAGATGCTTAGGGATGTTCGACAATAATTGTTAGGATTCCTGATCATGAAACAGGGAAACATAATCAGCAACTCGAGCACCTGCAGCAGGGAATACTTGCTGTTGCATTTGATCTTGCTCCCGAGAAGTACCTTCTCCGACATGTTGAAACCTTTTAGCATATCCGTCAGGGTAAAAAGGGCACTGTTTGAATCTTCTTTCATGAAAAAATGCTGATATCTGATCAAATCGAGTTATTTTTGTATATCGGCAAAGGGCTGTTGGTTTTTTTGGTTTTAACGTTTAGATATACTAATAATCTGTGAATTACAGAATCCTATTTGCTGTTTTTTTTGCGATATTTTTACTTGCGAAACTTGAATCAATAATATCTTTATGGTTATATAGTACTTAGATGGTAAGTATAACTTTTCGAATCATACAGAGAAATTTGCAGATTAATTGATTTTTCATCTCACTTCATCTCACTTGTAAATTTTATAGATTATTTTTGTATTTTTGCTTCAAAATTAGAAGTTTATGTCTTCTTGATGAAAATAAATTGAATGTAAATTATAAATTTTAAAACGATAAATAATATTAATTGAATATGAAAAAATTAAAGTCGATTGGATTGACTATTTTAATGATCCTGATGCTTGTATTTGTGGTTTATAAGTTGTCAAATAAAGCGAAACCCGAAGAAAGTAAATTATTCCCTAACAGTACTATTAACGTAGGATATATGTCCGTTCCTCCCGGTTTCATTGTAGATCCTAACACCAAGGAGAAATCGGGAATTTTTAATGATGTGTTAGTAGAAATTGCTAAACGTAACGGCTTATCAATTAACTATAAAGAAGAGGTTGCCTGGGCTACAATGATTGAAACACTGAATGCCAACAGAGTAGATTTAATTGCTAATCAAGTGTGGGCTACACCAGAAAGACGGGCAAATGCTGATTTTAGCAAACCGATTTATTTCAGTCCAATCGGGATATTTGTAAGAGCTGATGATAATCGATTTGATACTGATTTTAGTAATATTAACGACCCTTCTGTTAAAATAGCAGCTCTTGATGGTGAAATAAATTTTTATATTGCTCAATCTGATTTTCCTAAGGCAGAATTGAAACCTCTGCCTAACAATGTTGACTTAGCTCAATTATTTATGGAAGTGGCCACAAAGAAAAAAGATGTATTTTTTGTGGATCCCATGTACGCCTACAACTACACTAAAAATAATCCAGGCCAATTAAAAAACATAGCTATCAATTCGCCGATTAGAAATTATCCTAATGCATACATGTATAAGAAAGGTAACGTGAAGCTTGGTGAGTTTCTTAATGATGAAATTGAAAAATTAATCAAGGACGGCTCATTAGACAGTATCATTAATAAATATTTGCCGTTTAAAGGCGCTCTAATAAGCGTTACCGATTCTTTAGCTATTGAAAAACAGTAAATATGTCAAACTTTTTTGAAATACTGGTTACATATAAAGAGGGATTTTTACTTGGTCTGAAAGTTACGCTAGAGTTGTGTCTGTTGGTTTGGAGTATTGGAATTATATTGGGTTCTTTGCTAGGAGTTTTAAGTGCTAAATACGATAAATCTTTCTTTGGAGATATGACAAAAACTGTATCGATGCTTATTTCAGGAGTTCCGGTTATTGTATTTTTATATTGGCTCTATTATCCATTGCAGCAACAACTAAATATTGATATACCTCCATTTAATATTGCGGTTTTTGCATTGTCTTTTGTGAATATATCTATGGTGGCTGACTTGGTGAAAAATGCAATAAAAGAACTTCCTAACCAGTACTATTTATCTGCAAAAGTTTCGGGTCTAAGCAGTAAAACATTTTTGATTAAAATTCAAATTCCATTAATTTTCAAACAATTAGTGGGGCCTGTTTTATTAGTACAAATTACGATGTTACATAGCTCAATTTTTGCCAGTTTAATTAATGTGGATGATATTTTTAGACAAATTCAAAGAATTAATGCAATAGTATACAAACCTATAGAGTTATATACGGCTTTAGCACTTTTTTTTATTACCATTACAACTCCATTAACATTATTAGCTAAGTATTTAAAGAAAAAATATGCACGAGATTATTCTGAAAGGTAAATTATGTTGAGCGGAAAAGAAATATATTTTGAGATAAACGGATTTGAGATTTTAAAAAAAGTTAGTTTGGAAGTCAAACCATCAACAATTTCATGTCTTATAGGCCCATCCGGAAGCGGTAAATCTTCAATAATAAATTGTTTATCCTTATTAAGTCTTCCTAAGGAAGGAATTGTAAGAATGGGGAATATAATTTACTTTGATGATAAAAATAAAGAAAACAATTTAAAGCTACCCTATCCAGATGTCACAGTTGTCTTCCAAGGTCTTTTTCTTTTTCCTCATTTAACAAATGAAAGGAATATTCTTCTTCCCTTACAGGAACTGCAAAAAGACACCTCTCGTTTTGATGAATTAATCGACAAATTAAAAATAAGGGATATACTAAAAAAATATCCCAATGAGTGTTCAGGAGGAGAAAGGCAGCGCGTAGCTTTGGCACGTCAGATTCTTTTAAGACCTAAATATTTGCTTTTAGATGAAGTTACTTCAGCCTTAGATATCGAAACAATACAGATCGTATCATCCATCCTTTTGGAGTTAAAAAACAAAGGTATGGGCATTCTACTTGCAACTCACATGATTAACCTTGCGAAATCAATAGGCGATTATTTCTATTTCATTGATCAAGGTAGAATAATTGAAACAGGAGACATTCAATTTTTAAATACTCCAAAAACTGAAAGATTAAAAGAATTTCTTCATTTTTCATAGACAATGACAAACAATAATAAAAAAAATATTGATTTTTTTGGTGGAGATATCGTATCAAATTTTGATGAAGTCCAAAAAGGATTAATGCCGGGTCATGATCTTATTTTTCAAACAATGGAAGATGTCATATCTTTCCATTTTAAAAGACAAGAGAGTGTTGATGGTTGGATTTTGGATGTTGGAGCGGGTACCGGAAACGATTCAATGAGAGTTTTACAGATTACTGAAAAAAAAGTTGATAAAACCGATGAAATCATTGCAAAATTCAAAGACATGAGGATTTTAGCCATTGATTCATCAACAGATATGAAAAATGAATTCGTGAATAAATTCACACAATTATTTCCTGAAAAAACAGATGGATTTGAATATTTAAATAAAGATATCACAGCTATTACGAATGATTTTATCCGAGAAAAGAAATATTCCAATAAATGTAAAATAGCGTTATCAGGTTATACATTACACCATTTTCATACTGATGAGAAAAGGGAAATATATCAAATGATGTATGATTTTCTAGAGCCAGGAGGGCTTTTACTAAATATCGATTTGTTTACTTTTGAAAGTAATAAAATTAGACAAGATGCTCATAACTTTGATATTAATTATATAAAGGATAATATTAATGACTAGACAGTAAAAGATAAATGGATTAAACATTATCAAAACGAAGCTGAAAGTGAAAGTCATAACGCATTGGACCCGGTGGAAGTCCAAATTGATATCCTGAAAGAAATAGGTTTCGTTGACGTAGAATGTGTATTTCGCTATTGGCAGCAAGGAGTTATTAGGGCTACTAAACCTACAGAAGCAGAAAAACCTGAAAGACACTCACTTATCTATTTGGAGAATTCACTAAAGATTAAGAATGTGATTGTAAAAAATGAAACTAATCTTAATACAACTATTCAATCTTTAGATAAAGACTTTAAAGAAAAAATTAAAGAAGAACTAGGAGTTATAGCCGTAGGTGTTTCTATTCTGTCAAAAGCAGATGAAGACGTGCGATTTTTAATTGAATCTGAAGTTACAGATATTAAAGCACTGGGAATCAAAATTAACAATAAACACAATTTTAGCATATCCCATAAAGGTATTGGAGTTTATGACGACTTCATTAACTTTCTGTATTACATCGGAAGGGGGAGTTCAATAAAATATCCTGAATATTTAAATAGGATTAAAGAAGTGGATAAAAATACCTTCGAAAACAACATCCAGAAAAATATTAGAGAAAAATATGAAACTCTTCATATTTCAGCGGGAGAGATTATGCTGTTTACTCTTGTTTGGAGATATATAATTGGAAAAATTTTAACTGAAGAAACAATTAAAGAATTAACTAAATATATCAACAACCAAACAGGAACATATAAAAATCCATTTAATAAAGATAACAATGAATACTACCTTATTGAAAAAATCAAAGAAATTAAAAATCAAGATGAGAAAAATACACATGAAAAAAGCATTTTAGAAGCTTGGGGTTTATTTTTGTCCACATTAAGTAATACTCATAATATTGATAAAGAGTTTGGGATAGAAGTAGGGAACTTAAATAAAAACAAAAATAGAGAGGCATTAGTTGAATATGCTAAGGTTTTGTTTAACAATAGTTCTTTATCATATATGGATGAGGATTTGGATCGTTTTATTAGATCTATATTGAAAGATTTTGCTGAAAAATTAGGTTTTAAAGATAATCCAACTGCAAATCCAACAGCATTTTTAGGTAGAATGCATGAACATGCAAGGGTGCCAATTATGCCATTTTATTTTTTAATGTTAGGTGATGAAAAAAAAGAATTGAAAGAACAAATTGTTTTTCCATTGTTACACACCTTCTCAAAAGAAAACACCATGTATCCGTACAGAGATAGTGAGGGCAATGAGCATCAAGAGTCAGCTGTAATTCATGCTATATGGGTAGTGAAACCTATCAAAGAAATTAATAACACAGAAGAACAGCCTTGGTATAGCGGAAAATTTTCATTTACAAACTATATCAAAGTGTTGCATGATTTGTCTCAATCTGTATGCTTACCTATCATTGATGAGTATTTTGAGAAAGAACATAAAAAAAATATTGATGCGATTAATGTTCACGCTACAAGAGCTGCCGTTTCTCAAGTAATGGCGAGAAATATGAGCCATAATATCGGAAGTCATGTGCTGAGTAAAATGGTTGGCATAAAAGAAGCTAAGGATAAGTTTCCATTGAAAGGACAGTATATCAGCTCCTTTGATTATGTTTACGATAAACTTATTCCTTCAAGATTAGACAATAATCCAATCGAAGAATCAGATAAGAAAGACTTCAACTTAGCCAACTTTAATTCCTATTTGCGAACAAGAATGGATTACTTGGCTGATATTGCTACAGGTGAGCCTTCTATGGAAACTACATGTATGTTGGTTAAAGACGTTATGGGAGAAATGGATAAAAACCGCATATTACTGGATAGTATTAGTGGGGTTGAGAAATTCCCTTATACTATTAAGGTAAAGGATTGCCGGGAATGTGAAGATCCAAACTGCGATGAAAACACTTGTTTGTGTACTGAAGATAATAACAACGATATTCCGGTATCAATCCCTAATGGCATTATGGGATATCACGCACTGTATATAATTATTGAAAACCTAATTAGAAACTCTGCAAAACACCAAAATAACAAGGATTTGAACGAAAATCAAAAAATAAATACTGCTTCAAATAGTTCTCAACTGTCTCCAAGAGAATTTATTCTTGAAATTAGAAACTCTCAACACGATGATACTTTGTATGAGGTTTTAATTTACGATGACTTTAAAATAAGTGGAAAAAAACAATTGAATGAAGATGAATTAGCTTTTTATAAAGAGAAAACAAATAAAAGTGAATATGACAATTCAATAAATACTAGGTTAGATTGGTTGGTTTTCGAACAAAATGTACGAATAAACAAATCGGTCATCAATGAAAAAACAAACAGACTTCGTGAAGGAGCATGGGGGATGATTGAAATGGATGCATCGGCTGCGTACTTACGTAAATTGGCTGCCGAAAAAATTGATGAGAATATCTACAGTATTGATCTGACAAACCCCACAAGCAGATATAACCCTGACAAGACCGCATTAAATATTATAAAAGCTGTCAATAGAAACGGATATTTGGGCTATCGGTTTCATCTGTTAAAACCAAAAGAACTTTTAGTTGTGGATGAAAAAGGTGAAACTTATAAGAGTTTGAAAGAAAAATCGGTATTGAATGTTCTCCGTGAAAATGGCATTTGGGTGCTACAAGCTCAAAATAAAAATGAAAAAGATTTTTTTAATATTGAAAAAGTATATGCACACCCTATTATGCTGGTTTTGGCAGCTGAAGATTTTGATGTGAATAATTATCTTTATGTTAAAGGAGAAGAGGAAGAAGATAAATTATTAAGAGGAAATCTACCATTTAGAATTATTGTATCCAAGGATACGAATGATAAGGATGAACTTTCTCCTTGGATAGCATATATTGAAAAAGAGCATGAATTAATTAATTATTTAAATAGAGCAGATAAGCTAATTCGTAAAAAAATAGAGTGTATGAGTGACCTCGAAGAGAATACGCTTATGGATTTGATCTGGCAAGTTTGGTTGAAGAATAAAATGAAATTTCACAAAATTAATGGATTAGGAGAAGGAAATAGTGTATTTCAATTATTGATACCAAAAAATGAAGAAGGAGAAAATACAAAAGAAGGAAGAAATATAAAAGTACTACTAGCTCATCACGGTACAACCAAAGATTGTCAAAAAAATGATATAACCGATTTTTTATTGTTTTACCCTTCTTCGGTAAAGAGTTTTATTGACAAAGCCACAAAAACTAAATCTCAGGGAGTTGTAAAAAAAGATTTTGATAAATATAAAACAGCGCTATTAGCTGATAGTGTGTTCAACAAAATACTTATCATCGACGAGCGTGTTCAGGCAAGTTGGGAGCAAAATTATTCAAGCATCAATATAAAAAAACAAAATATTTTTAGGCTATGTGGTTTATATTCTCCTGATGATAAAAATGGGTTAAATTTAAACTCACCAATTTTTAATAATAAACATAAGGTGAATATAGAAAATTTAATTAGTTATATTGACATTCAACCAAAAGTAAAAGGATTGGATTTTATAATTATTCATTTGGGGGTAATT
This sequence comes from Clostridia bacterium, assembly GCA_028690885.1. Lineage (GTDB taxonomy): Bacteria > Bacillota > Clostridia > DUPQ01 > DUPQ01 > DUPQ01. The sequence goes on along the minus strand of JAQVAJ010000009.1, from coordinate 5,188 downwards.
GAAAAAGTATTGACCGCTAATGGAGAAAATAAAAATGAAGAAGATGTGAAAAAGTTTATTTTAAATCTTCAGAATAGTATAGCGACAAAAACAAGAGTTATCATTACTTCAGGAAGAGGCAAACCTGATAATTTGCCCAGAAATGTTCCATTTATTTCTTTTTCAGCTTTATCACAATATGCTATTGAAACTCCCTTTAAACCGTTTTTAAACCAAATCATACATAATGCCCGTATTTTTAAAAAATCATAAAATGGAAACAATAATTATTTTCACTGACTGGGACTCAATTTTTGTTAATCAGAATAATTACGAACTCAGTTGGGTGCCTAAAACTTTTAATCTTAAACCTCTTAATATTTCTAAAGAGAAATCAATCCTTATAGTTTGGGATCAGATTGTAAATGAAAATATTGATGAATTATCTGGTTATATTCCCAAGCAATCAAGGGTTTTCATTCTGCATCACAGACAACCAAATAAAAATTTATTAATTGAACTCGAGACTAAACTTCAAAAGAATGGCTGTGAAGTCAAACCAACAAAGAAACAACATGATGATGTTGAATATGTAATGATTCAAAGAATAGATCTTCATGGCGTTAAAAATCCTAATTTAGTCGAATTAGAAAAAGTATTTGATGAATTAAAGGGGATGTTGTCGGGTAACACGAGAATTGATATTGCATTGGAATTTCTCCATAAGTGCCTTCTAAACCCAGTTATTGATGAAGAAATTGATAAATTAGACCTGAATCAAGAAGACATTGAAATCGTTAGAAAATGTACTGATAACAGTTTCGAAAATCTTTCAGCAGCAAGAGATGCATTATTGAAGACATTATAAGAATTTGATGCTTTTGTATTAGCAATTAAATTTAGCTTACACTAATCATAAGAACTATTTTATTTATGTGTTGAAACAAAAGAATTAAAATCTATGAAAATTATACAGATATCAGACAAACATTATTTTGAGATTTTTGAAGAATATCCGTTACTTTCCGGAACTCCTGAAGAAATTGTGAGGCTTATCGAAGAGAAATATTTTGATGCCGATATGTTTGTGATAAATATAAATTACAGCTCAGAGAAAGTGTATCGTTCCCAAAATTGTGGAATTCAGGTATTAAAACTTTTAAGGCTAATAAATTATAATCAACATTGTATCATTTACTCTTTTTTTTCTCGTGATTGTTTATTGGAAAAGAATCCTCATAACCTGATATTGTTTTCACCTGGGGTAAGTTATGTACAACTTCCCTTTATTTTTAGTTCTTTGGATTTTCAATCTCTTTCAGAAAATCACAAAGCTCCACCTGATCTATCGGCGTATATAAAAGCTGAATCAATATTACCCGATAATCGCCACTTTTTTGCCAATTGGTGGGGCGTATGGCAACTTTGGCAGGTGCAGAAAGCTATTGAAAAGATACCTGGCGGTGATAAGTCTGACGTGATTGCCCAAAATTTCGGCAATGCCTATAAAGAGATGAATTCATATCAAGGGTTGCTTGCAAAATATCTTTTTGGGTATCAGCATGAAGATATTACAATGGCATTGAAAGCTAAAGTAAATAGTCGAAATACTTTATTTGAAAACGAAAAGCGTATACAAAGCGATATTGAAAATGAGATAGAAGAATTAAAAAAAGGCATAGAAGAGACTGATAAAGAATTAATCATCATAAGACGCTTGAGAGACAAAATAGAACAGGACAAAAATGTAGATTCTAAACTACCACTACTTCAGTTTATTCAAAATTTCGTTAATCAATTCTCAAAAGAAAGTAGAGAAAGTCGTATTATTTCAGAAACATTAAACGACTTTACTCAGTCAATCGAAACCAGTAATCAAAAAATTAATCGAAATGAATCTTACTTACAATTGCTTGAGGAAATCAAGATCGAAGAAAATCGTTTAAATGATATATACCGTATCAATAATGAAAGAATAAATCAATTGATAGATCAACAGACAAGTGCCTTGTCAATGTTACCATATTCTGAAATTTTTGAAAAGTTAAAAACAGATAAGCCTTCAATTATTTATGTGGACGATCAAGCAGAAGACGGATGGGCTTTTATCTTTAAAAGAATTATTTACGGAGCGAGATATGATGGAGTTCTATTTAATGTGTTTATTCCACAGAAAGAAAAGGATAATGAGAAAATCGCTCAGGAAATATATCAGTTGGTTTACGAAAAAAAGGCGAAACTACTCATTCTTGATTTACGTTTGAAAGGAGAAATAGGCAATAATTTAAATCCACGAGACATTTCTGGAATTCAAGTTTTGGAACAACTGAAGCAATTGCATCTCCCTTGTCCTATCTTGATAACAACGGCTTCTAATAAAACCAGGATTTATAAACAGACTTTTATTCATGGTGCCACTGCATTTTGGACAAAAGAAGGTTTGGATGAAAAATATGATATAAATGCCTCAGTTGATAATTATTTTTCCTTTATTGATTTGGTACATACACTTTGTTACAGTAAAGAAGTTAATTTTATGTACAATGACTTCCTATCTAGCATTAAAAAGTTTATCATGCAAGAAGCTGTCTTTTGGTGGGAAACAAAATTTTGGGAAGATCAACCGGAATATTTTAATAAAAATAATGTTGCCGAAAAGGGAGAAATTCTAACCATTTTATGGCAATCTTTTGATGATTTGCAAGATAGGTTAAAAGTAGCTATTCAAACTAATCGTTATATCCAATTAGACAATAAAGATATTTCATTAATTATAATAAGGATGTCTCAAATCTTAGAACTAATACATTGTACAGAAAATAACATTCCTGATTCCATTGCTCAAAAAGTTATTTGTCAATTTAATTTGCAAAACATAAATGATTCAAATTCTATAACAATAAATACAAACCGCTTACATGCAATAAGAAATGAGGCGGCACATCGGTTTAATGTAGATTTTGATAAATTGAAAAAATATATTGAGCTGCTATTTAATTATCTTCACGGAGGAAGATATTATGAATCAACTCATAGGTTTCAACTACTTCCAATTGGCAGCCATAATTTAGGAAGGATTGCCCCTGTGCATGACGGAAAATATCATAGTAAAATTATTGAAATAGATAGAAATAGCACTCACACCAAAATAATTCTTGAAAATCCCAATCTAAACTTGGCGAATAATTGTAATGAAATAATTATTAACCTTAAAACAAGATTCAAAGATTATTTTTTCGAGGATTCAAAAATACAGGCTTTAAAAATTGGGGATGAAATTGAGTTCGTCTTGAATATTCATAGACAAGGGCAAGTGGTAGAGGGATATTACGGCAAAAAAGCAAACTTATTATGCAATCATTAGTGTGTTGGAATGCTTGCAACGAAAGCGAAAAAAGAAGATTAGAAAATTTCCTTCTTTCCAAATTAAGAAAGGAGGAGATAAGTTTAGAATTTGATTTTGTTTTTTCGGAATCAGAATTCAATGAAAAGCAAGCAAATATTAGTATCTATGACTCTGTAATTGTATTATGTGAATTAAAATGGAAAAATAATCCTTATTCAAAGTTTTACGGCGTTGATTTTGTTCAAAAGGAAATTCGTTTACAAGGAATCGGATTACCTGTGTTGTTTTTGTCGTTTTTAAGTATGAAACAAATATTGATTATTGATAACTCAAAACAGATTATCCGCTATTATGCATTAGGGCATCAATTTATTCAACTTCCAATTGTAAATCAAAATTCAATAGATATGTTTTATAAAATGCATCCTTTGAAAAGGATAGAGATGATAGATGTACTTAATTTTTGTTCTCTTGACAGGATGATTAGTACTATCCGACACGATATTAAGGAAGATAATAAGAATAATCTTGTGCAAACTCTGATTTTAATTTTGAATTCAATTGATAATGAAGACAAGGAAAAATATATACGAGAAATAAAGGAATTAAATGAGGTCGATGAGATAAAAAGCTTTTGCACTAGAATAGAGCCTCTCTTGAGAGTGAGAACAGCTAATGATACTTCAGAAGATTTAACACAATATAAATGCAAGGTCTTAATTTTAGAAGATGAAAGCGATTTATCGGAACTAATAAATGAAGCTAAAAGTCGCTTCGTAGAAATTGTGCATTATAAAAAGACTAGTGAAGCAGTAACTGCAATTAAAAATGACATTAATAACGATTTTTCTGTATTAATTTTAGATTATCGGATAAAAGATCATCCATCTGATAACTACTCGGTCGTTTCTGAAAAACAAGGATATTTGTTATATGAAGAAGCACTTTCAATGGGTAGAGTGTATGAATATATGATATTTTCCGATCTTTCAAAAGACTTTAAAACTGATGTAGCAAATGAAATGCGAGTTTTAGTACATCAAACCAAAAAAGAAGATATTAATAATGCTGATGGCAGAAAGACATTGATAGATAGAATAATTAGATTGGCAAAAATAAATCAAAAAAAAGTTTCTTCACAAGGGTCGAGTAAAAGAGAATTTATTCAACTTCACAATATATTACGTGAGGGTAAATTTTATAAAAGTTTTGACGATTACGAAGAAATAATATCTGAAAAATCAAGAGAGTATATTGAAAAATTTAATATCAAATGTACAACAGATAATTACCAAAATAAGAATAACCCTTTCGTTGCTGACTGGGATGAGATTCTTAAAAAAAGTCAATTACAAGCAGATATTAAGGTAAAAAGCATTCCGTCAGGAAAATATAAAAATATTACTCAGGAAATCATTGAATTAATTGATAAGGCTAAAGGGTTTCTTGAAGTGAAGGATCGAGAAACCATAATTAAGACAATTCGTCGAAGTTTAAATGAAAGTATAAGAGAAATTAATGATAAGTATGAGATTAAAATCACAAATAACCAGGTTGGAAGAATTGTTTCGACATATTTTGAAAAAGAACAAGGTGATAAAAATATCATCTTTAAACACATATTTGAGATTCTAATTGGTGAAGATAATTTATTTCAAGTTTCTTCCGGCAATACCGATGATATCAATTTCGACTATATTAGCCAAAAAACAATTGACATGTTTATCAATAGGCTGATTATCAGAAGATTTTCTGTTTATTTGTATTATTGGTTCGAAACTTATGCTAATTATTTTTCAAATAAATATGGACTAGTAAAAACTGTGGTTTGGTTTTTGACTAAAGGTTTCATAGATACTACTG
>JAQVAJ010000341.1 GCA_028690885.1 Clostridia bacterium | reverse complement strand
GCTTATGCTGATACGCAGATAGTTATTAATGAGATGGAAAACTATTTGACACAGGTATTATGAATGTATATATTAGAAGATAGCAGAATAGTGTTATTCTGTATTGATTGAAAGAGGTGGTAACATGAAAAGACAGAAAAGAGTATTAGCAATACATGACATATCTTGTTTTGGGAAATGTTCCTTAACAGTAGCATTACCGATTATTTCAGCAGCAGGAGTAGAATGTACCGTCCTTCCGACAGCAGTATTATCTACACATACTGGTGGATTTACAGACTTTACATTCAGAGACCTAACTGAAGATATTATGCCAATAATTAATCACTGGAAAACACTTAATATAGGATATGACGCAATATATACAGGGTATCTTGGATCTTTTGAACAGATTGGCATAGTCTCTGAAATTTTTGATACATACAGGACTAAGGATTCAATTATACTTGTTGATCCTGTAATGGCAGATAACGGCAAACTATATGGAGCATTCGGACCAGACTTTCCTAAGGAAATGAAGAAACTTGCTTCAAAAGCAGATGCTGTAGTGCCTAATATTACAGAAGCCTGTTTTATGCTTGATAAAGAGTATAAGGAAGGACCATATACCAAACAGTATATAGATGATCTTCTTTTAAGTTTAGCTCAGATGGGACCTGACAAAGTAGTTCTTACCGGTGTCAGCTATAATGACAAAGAACTTGGAGCTGCAACATATGATAAAAAGACTAATGAGTTTGGATTCTATGCAAGAAATAAGATAGAAGGTTATTTCCATGGTACAGGTGATGTCTTTGGAAGTGCTTTATTATCAGCTATGATAAGAGGCAAGAGTCTTATTGAATCAGCAACTGTAGCAGTAGACTTTACAGTTGAAAGCATAATACGTACATATAATGTGAAGACTGATGTTAGATTCGGCGTAAATTTCGAAGAAGGACTTCAGAAACTTGCAGAGATATTGAAAAAATAATATAAAAGTTAGATACATTAAGAGCAAGCAGTTATATGCTTGCTCTTTAGTTTTTAAAAATGTGTTATGAAAACTGAGAATAGAATAAATCTGCGTAAAAACCTTTAAGTTCTATTAGTTCTTTATGGGTACCCTGTTCTATAATCTGTCCACTATTAACAACCAAAATATGATCTGCATTTTGGATGGTGGACAATCTGTGTGCGATTATGAAACATGTTTTGTCGGACATAAGGGTACGCATTGCTTGCTGAATGTTAAGTTCTGTTCTAGTATCAACATTTGAAGTAGCTTCATCTAGTATTAAAAGACTTGTGTTCATAAGCATAGCTCTGGCTATTGTAAGCAGCTGTTTCTGACCTTTTGATATATTAGTTCCATCATCGTTAATCATGGTCTGATAACCATCAGGCAGATTTTCTATGTAATTGTGAATATTTGCCGCTTTACAGGCTGCAACAACCTCCTCCATTGTAGCGTCCTGTCTGCCATATGTTACATTTTCATATACTGTTCCATGGAATAACCATGTATCCTGCAACACCATTGAATATGCAAGGCGAAGATCTTTTCTGGTTATATTATTAATCTTATATCCGTCCAATGATATTGAACCGCTGTCTGCATCATAAAATCTCATAAGCAGATTGATTAATGTGGTTTTACCTGCACCTGTGGGACCTACAATTGCTACAAGGGTTCCTTTAGGTGCTTTTAAGCTGAGATTTTGTATAATTGGTACATTCTCAACATATGAGAAATTTACATCATTAATTTCTATATCACCATATGGATTATCTAGAGAAACTGCATCAATTTCATCTGCTTTTTCTTCATCTTCATCAAGCAGCCTGAAAACTCTTTCTGCAGCAGATAAAGCAGATTGTAGTTCAGCAATAATATTTGCAGTCTCATTTATAGGACCTGCGAATTTCCTTGAGTATAAGACAAATGATGATATGTTGGCTATCGTAATTCCTCCAAGAAGATACATAGCAGCTCCAAAAACGCTTATCAAGGAAAGGGAAAGATTGTTTATGAAATTGACAGTAGGGCCTATTGTGCTTCCATGATATTCAGCATCGTATGTTACTTCTACGGTCTCGTCATTATTCTCATCATATTTTTGTATAGTATGTATTTCTCTTAAGTAAGCTTTTAGGGTTTTCTGGCCACTTATCATTTCTTCAGTAAAGCCATTTAATTCACCAATTTTAGCACTTCTTTTTCTAAACAAAGGACGTGTCTTTTTTGTTTTCTTTTTAGTTACAACAATAGCTAAAGGGACTGTAATTGCAAATACTAAAGTCATTATAGGGGATATTACAAGCATCATAATTAAAGCGCCTATAACTGTAGTTATTCCTGCTAATATGTGTACTACATCATTTGATAAAGAAGTATTAATAACATCAATATCATAAGATATTCTGGATAAAATATCCCCAGTCTGATTAGTGTCAAAAAAGCCGACTGGCAGTTTTGTAATTTTGTCAAATACATCTTTTCTCATCTTATATGTAATATTCCTGCTTATATTGACCATTACTATTGTAAGAAGGTATGACAGAATAGCTGATATGGCGAAGAAACCTAACATCAATCCTGCATAAAAGAATACAGTATCAAAATCAACTTTACCAAAACCATTTTCAATTGCAGAGATAGCTTTACCTGAAAGAAATGGTCCTGCTAAAGATAATAGATTTGCCGCTAATGTCATAGCTAAAGCTAAAAACAGTAGGAATTTATACTGCCATATATAACCCATAAGTCTGAAAAATACCTGTTTCTTTTCAGTTTTGGATAATTTTTTTTCGGTTGGATTTGGATTAAGAGGAGCCATTACTACCACCTCCTAACTGAGATGCGGAAATTTCCTGATATATCTCACAGTTCTTTATTAATTCTTCATGCTTGCCAAGTCCTATTATTTTTCCTTCATCTATTACTAATATCTGATCTGCATACATGATAGAACTGATTCTTTGAGTGATTATAATTTTTGTTGAATCTTTATAATTAGTATTCAAAGCTGCTCT
>JAQVAJ010000340.1 GCA_028690885.1 Clostridia bacterium | reverse complement strand
CTTTTTTCATTTCATCCGTATATGCATCAAATACTCCGTCATTATGTGTTTTCCTGTATTTAAACACGTTACCTATATCTTCAGGTAGTTTTTTATCATATGCATCAAGCTGATTGTAAACAAGACGTATTCCACCAAAAGGCATAATGGCACGTTTCAGCGGTTCATCAGTCTGAACACCTACTATCTGCTCAAGACTCTTATCAATATATCCAGGATTATGTGAAGTAATCGTAGAAATCACTGATTCATCTATATCATATATTCCTCCACGAGAACGTTCCTCTTTTAGAAGATTTTCTACCTTCTTCCATAACTTCTTTGTGTTATCTGTAGCAGGCTCAAGAAAACTTTCGTCACCATCATATGGACTATAGTTATTTACTATAAAGTCTCTTGTATCTATTTCGCTGTTCCATTTCCCATTATTAAAATCCATATCTATGTCCTCCATAAGGTTAAAATCAATTAGTTCTCAGCAAACTGACATTACTGATGCAAATAGAATATACCATAGAAAGCATACATAATCGGTAACATTTGTTACATATGTTTAAATATTTAACATTTTTGTGTTAATGTTAATTCTTGAAAGAGATATTCAATTGGTACATGAGTCTTGTTTATACGGAAATATAGCCATATCTGAGATAAATCTTGTATGTCACGCTTTAAAGTTATATCCGCAGTCATGACAATAGAACGCTCTTTTGTTACCAGAAAACCACTTCCTGCTTTGCCAAACATGTCCTTTATTTGATGTCGCTTTAATTATTGCCATCCACCAATCATAACAAATAAACACACATAATCCTATTATCCACTTAAATAAAACCAAAAACAAATAATATACACCGAACAAAATCGTAAATAGACAACCATGTTTACTTCTTTCATTTGTCATCTGTACTCGCATTCCTCCACATTTAGGGCACTTTCTATTAATTGCCATTAAAAACTCCTTTCATTTCTTTCAGATTTGCTACTAAAATTTGATAACAGACTTATTTTGCACTAAAACTTAAATACTATACTTTGTTTATGAAATAATTAACAAAATATTACGCACATTAACTCTGCTTTAACCATAATTCTTTTAATTTATATAATGATTGAATATTTTCTAAAAAATAAGCAGAAATTGTATAAATTAGTATATGACTTACATATTACATCTTAAATTATAGTTTTTTACATAATATTGTCAAGTATATATTAAAATTTTTTTTACTTCTAACATTATAATCATTTAGAATATTCAAAATAATCGTGTCCTGCTTAATACTACAATGCTAGCATATATTTCACATATAACCTCTTTTTATATATTCATTTATTCTTTCTAAGTTTGTTTAGCATTCAATTAGCGAAGATTATTAATATTACTTATCGCATATAGTGGTAAATTAATCAACCACTCTTCTTTTTTGTAATCAGACATCGAAGTACGAACAGAAGTCTTGATACTATATTTATCACGAAACGTTTTCAGGCTTTTAGATTGCAAATTAACTTCAGCTTTTACTTCAACTGGAATTATCGAAATTTCGTTATCAAGAAGAAAATCAATCTCAGCTCTGTTTCTGTCATTAGTCCAATAATATGTGTTTGTATTATCAAGCGTTTTTATTTGTTGTAATACATACTGTTCCGTTAAAGCTCCTTTGAATTCTTTGAATAAGTCATTACCATTCAATAAAGTACTTTGGTTCAATCTTACCATGCAAGATAATAGTCCCACATCTAATACAAATAATTTAAAAGCTTTTAAATCCTCATATGCTTTAAGAGGTATATTTGGTGCAGTTACACGGTTAACTTGATGTACTAGTCCACAATCAGTCAGCCATAGTAGTGCCATTTCATATTCTTTTGCTCTTGCACCTTCTTTTATAAGTCCGTAAATAAATTTCTTATTCTCCTTTGTAAGCTGTGATGGAATGCTATTCCAAAGCATTCGAATGCGAGGTACTACCTCATTAGGAGCATGTTTGGAAAAATCCTGTTCATATGCCTCTAAAATTCGTTTCTGTATTTCTCTTACCTTGTTAAAATCTTTGTCTAGTGAAAAATTAACAACTGCTTCAGGCATACCTCCCACATAGAAATACTGCTTTAAAAGATTAATGTACTCTTGCTTAAAGGTTGTAATCATTTCATAATCTTTTGAATTCAATAATTTTACATACTTTTCTTTTCCCATTGCTAACAAAAATTCAGAAAAAGACATTGGGTAAAGATCCATAAACTCAACTTTACCGACCGGAAAGGATGTTCCTGGATGAAGAGCAATACCAAGTAAACTTCCTGCACATACAATATGATACGAAGGAGCATTCTCATTAAAATATTTCAAAGAAGTAAGTGCTTTGGGAACCTCTTGAACTTCATCAAAGATGAGAAGTGTTTCAGATGAAACTATCTTTTGTCCAGTGTACAGTTCAAGTCCCATTATTAATCGATCCACATTCAGATTTTGTGCAAACAGTTCCTTCATTTGATTGTTATTATCAAAATTGATGTATACATATGACTTATATGCCTTTTCAGCAAATTCCTTCATAAGCCAAGTTTTCCCAACCTGTCTTGCACCTCGTATTATTAATGGTTTTCTGTTCTCTTTTTCTTTCCATTTATACAAAAGTTCGATAGTAGTACGATACATAAGAACACCTCCTTCCCATACAATTAACATAATATCAGTAATTAGCATTAAGTTCAACGACTTTTTGTTAATAAACCACACTTTCTTCAACGACTTTTTGTTTTACTTGTTGATTTGATAAAGAGCATTCTTTTGTTTGTTCTTTAGATATTCTGATAATGATGAGCATTCAGTAACCAGAGGGATAACATTTTTCATTGTTGGATTATGCAAAGAAATATTATTTTATCTAAACGACTATTTCTGGTAGTTAAGTCGATTATATTATGCTATCTTCATATTTTTCTTGACTTAACTTTCATTAATTAATGTAATATAGCCATGAGGTGACTATTTTGAAAAGAAAAATAGAAGA
>JAQVAJ010000339.1 GCA_028690885.1 Clostridia bacterium | reverse complement strand
TTCATGCAATATAAGAAAATGGGTATAAATCGAATAAGTTTTGGAATTCAGTCTTTTTCAGACAGAGTTTTAATGTACATGGGTCGTATTCATAACCGAGCGTCTGCAATTAATAATATTCATGAATGCAAAGCTGCTGGTTTTGAAAATATAAATGCTGACCTTATATTTGGCTATCCCAAGCAGACTTATGAGCATTACGATGAATCTCTTAACATAATAAAGAGTCTTGAAATACCACATGTATCATGCTACAGTCTCTCAATTGAAGAGAATACATTACTATATAACATGGTAAGAAAAGGTGTAATGCCTTATCCAGATGAAAAATTGGACAGGGATATGTATCATTTAAGTATCAAAAGCCTTCAAAAAGCAGGTATATTTCAATATGAAATATCTAATTTTGCTAAACCTGGTTTTGAATGTCGTCATAATATCGGTTACTGGCATAGAGATGAATATTTAGGTTTTGGTCTTTCAGCACATTCATTATATAATGAATACAGATATAGCAATACTTCAGATATGCACGAATACATAACATTACTGGATAAATATGAAAAACCAGTTAAAGAGGTTGGAAAATTAAGTAAGGAGGAAATAATTTCAGAGTATATTATTCTTAGATTAAGAATGAATGAAGGAATTCATGTAAATACATTCAACAATCTTTTTAGTGATGATTTTGAATTAAGATACTCAGAAAAAATCGATATTCTGATGAAAAAAGGATTAATAGATAAATCAGATGATTCATACTTTCTTACTATGTTAGGTATGGATGTTGCAAATAAAGTGTTTGTTGAATTTATTTAAGGGGGAGATATGAAGAAATTTACAGAAATTGCATATGAAAGGCCTGATGTAAACCAATTAGTTAAAAGGTTTAAAGAATCTTTTAAAGCTTTAAAAAATTCCAACAATTTTGAAGATGCAGATAAAGCATATATAAATATGCAGAATCAGTTTAAATTTGTTGAAACAATGTTTGTAACAGCTAAGATAAGATCGGATATTAATGTTAAAGATAAATTTTATGAAAAAGAAATGAGATATCTTAATAGTGTTCTTCCAAGATTTATGCTTCTTATTAATAAAATAGGCAAAGAGCTTATCAATAGTCCGTTTAAAAAGGATTTTGAAAATAAATACGGATTACAGATGTTTAGACTGATAGATGCAGAATTGAAAACTATGAACTGGAAAATTTTGCTGTTGCTGGTTAAAGAAGCAAACCTTGGTCAGAAATATTCTAAAACTGTAGCTTCAGCAAAGACAAAATTTAATAATGAAGAATCTAATTTCTATAACTTACTTAAGTATATGGAGAGTACTGATAGGAATGTTAGACAAAATGCTTTTAAAGCTTGGGCAGATATGTACGAAGGGATAAGCGGCAAACTTGATGATATTTATGAAAAATCAGTTAATTTGCGAAAAAAGATGGCAAAAAGAACCGGTTTTAAAGACTATATAGAAATGAGTTATATAAAGAGAAATCGATTTGATTACAGTATTTCCGATGTTGAAAAGTTTAGACAAAGCGTAAAGGAATATATTGTACCTCAGTGTGAAATAATATTAAAAAAAAGAGCCGATATTCTTGGTATTGATAAGATTAGATATTATGATGAGTTTATATCCTTTAAAGAAGGAAATCCTGTTCCCAAGGCTGACAAAAATGAATTTTTGGAACTTGCACAAAAAATGTATTCTGAGTTATCAGATGAAACAGGAGAGTTTTTTGATTTTATGAGAAAGTATGAGTTATTTGATTTGTATACAAAACCCGATAAACATATGGGAGGTTACTGTACTTTTTTGTCACAGTATGATGCTCCGTTTATATTTTCGAATTTTAATGGAACGAGCGCTGATATTGATGTTCTTACACATGAAGCAGGTCACGCATTCGAAATTTATACTGCAGCAAAGACTCAGCCAATAACAGATTATCTCTCATCAACAAGCGAGATAAATGAAATTCACTCAATGGCGATGGAGCATTTTACATATCCTTGGATGGAACTGTTTTTTAAAGATCAAGCTGATAAATATAGATATGCACATTTATCAAATGCACTTTGTGTTATTCCATATATCGTATGTGTAGATGAGTTTCAACATAAGGTATATTCAAATAATAATAACTATTCATCAAAAGAGATAAGGCATATCTGGAGAGATTTAGAAAAACAATATATGCCATGGAGAGATTATGACGGCAATAGCTTTCTTGAAGAAGGTGGGTTTTGGATGCAGAAACAGCATATATTTCTATATCCTTTCTATTATTTGGAATATTCTCTTGCTCAGATATGCGCATTTGAGTTATATTCTAATATGAAGAAAAACAGATCTTCCGCATGGGAGGATTACTACAGATTATGCAAGAGTGGAGGAAGTAAAGGTTATTTCGAGTTACTAGAAATTGCAAATCTTAATAATCCGCTTAAACCAGAGACTGTCAGAAAGGCTGTAAATGAAGTTATTGAAGAATTAATGTTATATGAGAAGGGACAGGATATAAACTGAAAATGCACATTACTATTACTGGAATGCTGGGAAGCGGAAAATCCACGATTTGCAGAATCATAGCAGAAGAAAAAGGATATGAAGTTTATTCGACTGGAAAAATTCAAAGACAAGTTGCATCACAAAAGGGAGTAACGACTCTTGAATTAAATAAAATGATGACTGAACACCCTGAACTTGATTCTATTATAGATAATGAAACAGTAAGAATAGCAAAAGAAAATGAAGATAAAACAATTATATTCGATTCACGTATGGCATGGTTCTTTGTTCCTGGCGCATATAATATATTTCTTACTGTAGACCCATATATATCTGCTCAGAGAGTAATGAGGGCCGACAGAGGAGATGTTGAAGGATATTCTGATGTGGAAGAAGCAAAAACAAAATTAATGGAAAGAGCAAGTACCGAACACGAAAGATTTATAAGGATATATAATGCTGATTACTGGAATTACAATAACTATGATTTAATTCTTGATGCAAC
>JAQVAJ010000338.1 GCA_028690885.1 Clostridia bacterium | reverse complement strand
ATAATTTATTCCATTTTATAAGTCCTACAATGTTTATAGCAAGATATAGAATATTTTGAAGAACTAATGTAATCTGAGTGGTATCTGCACTTAATGTGCTTATCCATATTGCTGAAAAAATCAAACTATATGCAATCCAGAAATACCACTGTTCCTTGATTCTTCTTGAAGTTAAAAATCCAGCAGCAACTGATGTAAATGTACCCAAAGCATTAATATATGGAAGGTTGGATTTCAATAAACTTAATATATACCCATACCCGACAGTTACAACAACACAAGCAATCGCTAAAATCACAATAAGTTTTTTTGTTATTCTGAATATTTGAAAATTTGTCTTGACGCTTTTCTTTCCTAACCAGCGAACAGATGAGTAAATATATAGTGGAAGCAGATAAAAAGCTGCAAGTACAGCTTCTCCAATAAATCTGTTTCTCCATGAGACAAACGCATAAAGTGTTATCTGAACTATATAGAAAAGATAGCAGTATTTATCCGCTTTCATATTCATTATTCCAGCAGTTATTCCAACAATCGAAATTACTAAAGAAATAAAAGCAGCCTCAAATATTATCCCTGCTGTAATTATCAGCACCATTGATGCGCCATAAAATATAATATCTGATTTTGTCCAGTTTCTAAACATTCACTCCATCCTTCTAACCTATTATATATCCTATTAGTGACTTTATGTTAAGGAAAATTATCAATGCTCCCACTAATGCCATTAAAGGTTTCATGGGAAGCCTTTTAACTAAAAAAGCTCCAAAAGGTGCAGCGATAACTCCTCCAATTATTAAGCCGATAATTGCATACACACTTTGCTCAAGGCCTAAAAAAGATATAAACATAATAGATTCTGCCAAAGTAACAAAAAATTCTGCTGCATTTACTGTACCTATAGTATATCTTGGCTCGACTCCTGAAGCTATTAGTGTTGATGTTACAACAGGACCCCATCCACCTCCACCAATCGCATCCAAAAGACCACCACTTAATCCCAAAGGATAAATCCACCCATTTAAATTTTTAGGTTTTTGTTTTCTGAATATTTTTACAATAATTATAATACCCATCACCACAAGGTATCCATTAATATATGGTTTTACTGTATTTCCGTCAAAACTTGTTAAAATATATGCACCAACAGCCCCTCCGATTATTCCTGGGATTAGAAGTTTTAAGAATATTCCTTTGTTTATATTTTTAAGCTTCCAGTGTGATATACCTGAAACAAGGGTGGTGAATACTTCAGCCATATGAACACTTGCAGAAGCAAGCGCAGGTGGCACGCCAAATGTCAGAAGAAACGAGTTACAGGACACTCCATACGCCATTCCCAACGTTCCGTCTATCGTTTGCGCAAAGAATCCTACTAATATGAATATCCATATATTTGTTGGTATTGAAGATACAGCCTGGCCAAAGCTTGCCAATACTTCCATGTAATTACCGAACAGCTACCTGCTCTACCTTCTTTCTTATTATCTCTATAGCATCTTCATCATTAGGCAAGACCATATCACATTCTATATCAGTGGTACATTCATCACCCAGCCAGAAAACCAAAGTGTTGTCATTCTTAGTTACAAGTTTTATTGTTTCAACATCATATTTAGTTAGATCACTTGCAGTTACAATAAGAATAAGCCCGGTATCAAGAAGTATATTAGCCGCTTCTGCTAATCTTCTTATATTCTCGCCAGATCTGTTTTCTTTTTCCCCTGGAGGATTTATATCTGCATTCAATCCGTATATAACACTTCCTATACCAAGATAATAGACATTCTTACCCTCATCAAACAAACTTCTTTCCAAAGCTTTTGCAAAAAGTTTTTTGTTTGTATCTTTGGTTCCAGTAAGAATTATCAAAGCTGCATTTTGTGAGAATCTTTCATTTCTTTCCGGTAATGTAACATAACCATGTTCCCATTTCCCTTCTCTTAACATTACTTTTGCTTTTTCATATCTGTGAAGATTGTCAACAGTCTCAGTGAATATACCTCCACCGGATATCTCATAATCATCAACAATTACGAACCGACCTGTTGATGATAACAAAGCTGAATTATCAAAAGCACATAATTTTGAAGTGGAAATAATGCAATCAGCTACATCATGTTTATCTATCTGGTCCTTTTCAGTTTTAATAAGTGTAGAAGCATCTATTACGCTCAATATGTTCTCAAGATAGCATTCTGCTTTCATTGTTCCAGTCTTTAAAAAATATCTTTTGTCTTTCACCATAGGTTTCTTACCAAGCCAGAATAGACTTACCTTCATATGTTTTCCCATAAGAGGCGGAGTCTGGTCTGATTTAAAGCATAGCTCCCCTCTTTTAACATAAATCTGTTCAGTCATAGTAAAACCTGTTGCATATCCTGCGCTTGCTTTTGTGGCTGTATCATATTCACTCATAGGTTCTATTTTATTGACATGAGTTTTTTTCCCCGATGGGTAGAAAACTACTTCGTCACCATTATTTATAGTGCCTGATTCTACCGTACCAGCAATAATCCTTCTGTCATCTGCATCATTTGTAAACTTGTATACATCCTGAACTGGCATTCTAAAGGGAAGTGAATCTAATGGTTTTGAAGCTTCAAATGTATCAAGCATGGTAAGAACGGTATCCTTTTCATACCATGGCATGTTTATGCTTCTTTTAGCAATATTATCCCCTTCCATTCCGCTTACCGGTATGAACCCCTGAGACAGAATTCCAATTCTATTTAAAAACTCATTATACTCATTAACAATTCTGTCATAAACCTCTTTTTTGTATTTGACATTATCCATTTTATTTACAAGAACGCATACCTGCTTAATTCCAAGCATAGAAAGCATATATCCATGTCTTCTTGAGTTTTCCTTAACTCCTTCAGCAGCATCTATGACTAAAAGAGCAGCATCTGCTCTTGAAGCTCCTGTTATCATATTCTTTAAAAATTCTATGTGTCCAGGTGCATCGATTATAATATATTTTCTCTTTTCAGTCTTAAAAAAACTTCTGGCGGTATCTATAGT
>JAQVAJ010000337.1 GCA_028690885.1 Clostridia bacterium | reverse complement strand
GATCACATATTAAAGCCAGAAAGCTTCCTTTAATCCGTCAAAATCCAGATAGTCTTCTATGAACTGCTTTCTTAGAAGGTCCAGCGGGATGAACTCGTTGCATTTGCCGTCTATCTGTACTTTTTCAGGTAATGGAAGGTCATACAGGTTAAGGTCTGAATGAAGTATTTCAGATATGATTTCCTGTAACTGTTCTTTCGTTCCGCTGTAATTAACCTCAAGATACACACATGTTATCCATGGTAGATTGCTTTTAATCTTTCTATGTCTTAAAGCATAGTTTAAGGTGATAAGCTGTCTTGTCCCGACCCATGGGAATACTGCATATTTCTTGTCTGATAACGGGGTTACAAGATTGTCCAGTATACCGCTGTTTCTAGTTATATACCGTATCTCAGCAAGTCTTTCTTTGCATCTTTCGCTTAGGTAAGGATAAGAGTCGTCTGATAACAACACACTTCTCATTTTCCTTACAAGTACTGTATGGAGATCATTCTTAAAATCAATATCCCAGTCCACAACGGATATTCCAGGAACTCTTTTAACGAATATTACTTTAGATTTTACGTTTACATCCACAGTCTCCCATGTCAGTCCTGCAAGTGCGAAACGCACACCTACCGGATATACCTTATCAACTGTTCCTATAGTTCGGTTTTCGTCTTTTACTAAAAGATATTCAGGAGTTATGAATACAGTCAGGAATTTATGGCTGTTTACTATCTTTTCACCTTCTCTGCCGATTATTAAACCACCTTGTTCAGTTTTCTGAAGCTGCTCTATTTCCAATAAATGAGTTAGAAGGTATTTATAGTCATCCTGGGATATATGCTTAAAGCAGCCTAGTGTAAGTATGTCCTGTGCTAATGCGGCAGCTGACATTTCTCCATTGCTCTTTAGATAACTCATTGTCTGATGATACAAAAGGTTATATGCATGAAACTGAGGAGGGATCGGCTCTAACCAGTGTTCCTTGGTATATAACTCAATAATGGCGATGGTACGTATGAAATCCCAGTTAATGGGTCCGAGCTTATCTTCAGTGTTTATCCTTATACTTTCAACAAATGTGAATAAAAGTTGGGGTATTTGTCCTCTTCTTCCGCAACGGCCTAATCTCTGAGCAAAGCTTGAAACACTGTAAGGCGTCCCTATCTGTACAGCCTGGTCCAATGACCCTATATCTATTCCAAGTTCTAATGTTACTGTGGCCCCTGTTACTATCTTTTCATCTGCGGATTTCATTTCATCTTCAGTGTTTTCACGAAGAAGCGATGACACATTTCCATGGTGTACCCTGTACACATCAGGGGCTTTGTTCTTTAAGGCTATTTCCTTTAGATTTGCTATAACGAATTCACTTTCTTCACGGCTGTTTGTGAATATTATGGTTTTCTTGTCAAGTGTTTGTTTAAACAGATATTCATAATGCTCACGCGTTCCGATGTCTCCTCCTGAACTTATGGTGTTATCACTGGAGTCTGAATTTTCAAGGTCACGCTTTTCTGTATAGTTTACGAATCTTTCAACATGCAGCCCTATACGTTTCTTACCTTCATCAATAATGGGAGCAGCGCATTTTCGGTCAGTTCCAGTATTAAGCCAGTTCTGGGCTAATGACACATCTCCTAAAGTCGCCGATAATCCGATTCTTCTTGGGGTTATCCCGGTTAGTTTTTTTAACCTCTCTAGAACGCATAAAAGCTGAACTCCTCTTACATCTCTCATGAAATAGTGTACTTCATCGATTATTACAAATCTCAAATCAGAAAACATTTTTAAGCAGGCTCCGCGTTTATTGGTTATTAAGCTTTCCAGCGATTCGGGAGTAATCTGTAATAATCCTTGTGGATTTTTAATAAGGTGGTTCTTTTGAGACACTGATGCATCGCCGTGCCATTTTGTTACTGGTATATGGGAATCTATTAAAAGCTGTTCCAGTCTTTTGAACTGATCGTTTATGAGGGCTTTAAGAGGTGATATATACATTACACCTACGGATTTTGAAGGTTTGTTGTACAGTTCTGTAAGCACTGGCAGAAAGGCAGCTTCGGTTTTTCCTGAAGCAGTTCCTGAAGAGAGCAGAAGGTTGTCATCAGTATCGAAAATGATGTCACAAGCGGCTACCTGTATGCCTCTTAGTTCTTCCCATTTGCTCTGGTATATGAAATCCTGTATAAAAGGTGCAAGTTTTGAGAATGTGTCCATTTGCTATACCTCGAATTCTATAAAATCACTATGTATGTCTTCATCTGACAGACCGCCTTTTGCCATCTCAAAACTGTTGCTTCCTAATATACCGCTTACAGTCAGCTCAGGATTCTGATGGAGTATGTTTATTACTTCAATAAAGTCACGTATTATCTCTCTTGGAGTAATGTGTGTATCTGCACCAACCCGGTTATACTCTACGGTTAGGAAGTATATAAGGTCATCATGTGTTAAAGAGGATTTATAGTTATACAGCTGCGAGTGTATATCTCTAAGCTTTTCAACCAGAATATACATTTCTTCCTGCGAGAGCATCTGCAAACGTATTATCGGAGCAGAAAGGTCCTTTATCTTGTCTGATGCGAAATGTCCTTCAGAAAGGCGGGAACGAAGCGCCTCATAACTGAATAATCCTTTATACTTATCTTCTATACACTGAGGAGTGCCTGCCATCAAAAATCCAATATTCTGTGCTTTTCCCTGAAGTACATCATTATACATTGTAAGTATCTTCTCATAATTATTTGCTCTTGTTATTGAGTTAGGTATCTTAAAAATATTAACCAGCTCATCAACTATAACCAGCATACCTTTGTATCCGGCACCTACTAAAAATGTTGCAAATATCTTTAAAAAGTCATACCATGTCTCATCATTTACTATGAAGTTAATATCCAGATCTGCTTTAGCTTCTTTTCTGGTAGGGTATTCTCCTCGAAACCACCTGAGTACATTGGACTTTTTAGCAGAATCATCTTCTTTGTATGCCTTCCAGTATGTTACTACAGCTTTTGCAAACTCAAAACCGTTAACCATACCCTC
>JAQVAJ010000336.1 GCA_028690885.1 Clostridia bacterium | reverse complement strand
CTCAATCATTCTCATTCTCTTGCCTTTGTATGCCCATTCATACTCACAGTTCGAGCACTTAATCTGTATTTCTTCCATGTATAGTAATAGTAGTAGTAGTAGTATTTATATTTAATTAAATAAAAATCAATATTTACTTGTCAAATATTACTTGATAATTGTGAAAAATTGTAACTATGTGTTTCTCTTGGTATTTTATACCCTACCACTACACTAACTATGCTAAAAAGAGCATTGCTGATATAGGGCACTACCTTTTAAGATAAATTGTCGTCATTTTATGTCTTAACTTTTTTAAGTATATAAGTAAATTTTTTTATAGATTAATATCAATATTTTTATAATTAAAAATCACTACCTTTTTATACTATGTCGTTGTTTAGTAGGTATAGAAGTTTCTAGGATATGTTAGGTGGAATGTATGAAAACTGATGTAAAACTGAATTGTAACAGAGATGAAGAAAATAACTTGTTTTTTGCTGAAATTACCTATGCTAACGATTATACAGCAGGGCAAGGATGCGGTAGTACTGAAGAAGAAGCAATAATCGAGGCATGTAGCAACGCATACCCGTTCATAAAGAAAAGGTATAATGATAAAGTGTTGTTTGATCTATGTCTTAATTATCGTTCTTTTGTTAGTGAGGTGGTATGATGGAAGCTATTCACTTAAATGAAATCGGGTTTGATTTATTTATTACTTCAACGATTTCAAAACTCCATTCTCAAGGTGTTAAAGTAATGTTTGGGAAAATGAATGGAAAGAAGATTGCACCAATTGAAAACGGGGAAATGTGGGATGTTATTAAAGTAAAATATCCCGATGAGGACAAATTTAGATTTCGTACATTGGAACAATTAAGAGGAGATTTTGACGAACTCAAACAAAGATGAGGTGTACGTATGGATTCAAAAATATCTCAAATTCAACATACGGTTGTTTCCACACTCGAAGCTGTGATTTTAGTAACTTTATATTTTATATTTTTTAAAATCATGGGGAACTAAAAAATGGATAATGGCCTAGTAACAGGCGACGGTACAAAAGTCCTAACCGTCGAAGAATACGATAAATTTCTTCAGTTCATCCCTGAGAAAAAACAACCGCAGAAAACATATAGACCGGCTTTTGAACTCAACGTAATCACAGGACTGAGATACATTGAGCTTCAAAGGCTCCATGATAATCCAGACTGGTATCACAAAGAAAGAAATCAAATAATCTTACCAAAAGAAGCTCAGAAGAAGGTAAAACAAAAGCAGATAAAGAGGACTATTGATAAATTACCCTCTACATTTTCTTATCTTTTCAAGGCTTTCTTAGAGGCCCCTAGACCGCCTCATCGGGATAGCTGGAATAAGAACCTTAAGAGATGGTCTGAAAGGGCAGGGATTGAACCGAAAATCGGACCTAAGACTCCGAGGAAAACGATTGAATCATGGATGCTAAAATGTGGGATACCTGAGATAGAGATTTATGGGAGACAAGGGCATGATCCGGTAACATCTTTAAGGCATTATCAGAGTTTATCGTTTACTGAATATGAAATGCGGGATATTGAGAAGCGGTTAAGAGAATGGGGAATATTGAGGAAGTGATGAAATGAGTACATGATTAAATGTCTTCGTTGTCCTTGTAGTAACAAAGATACGCTGTCCGTGATCTTAGTAAATGAAGAAGTAGATTTTATGAAAGTTCAATGTGATGAATGTGGAGAAATATGGATTGTTAAATTTGAATATACTTCAGTTCCTTTTAAAGATGAATTGAGGATGTGAAAATAAATGATAGACGAAGAGATAAAATGTCCTGAATGTGGCGGGAATTTGGTATTCTGGAAAGAATACCTTGTAACTAAAACTCGAAATATCTCGAAAAATGGGACTTTGAGTAAACGTGTAAAAACGACAACACCAGATCATATCATCGGTATGGAAGGGTTTCAATGTAATCAATGTAAGTGGTTATTCAACACTGTAGATGGTATTGAAAAGATGGATAAATACCCTCATTTAATGGATTGGATTGAGGAACATGAATGTGAATTGAAAGTATAAATGTATAACTTTGTACTTAGCTATACCAATAGCGTTTTTAACATACGTTAACCATTATAAAATCAATTTCTAATTTTTAGTTTTTCCTAATTTTTTAACTTTTTCATTTCTCCCCTATGTGTTTGTTTGCTCAATAATTACACAATATATAGGAATAGTAAACATGTCTTCGATATACCCAATAACTTTACAGCAAAAAACCATATCAGAAACACATAGGCAACACAAAATAAGGCTCTTGTTATTGAAATTACTGATATTGGTTTTAATTTTGATGATTTTCGATTGTTAACTTGGTATTTGGTTAATAAGTTGTTGCCAGCTTGTTCATTGATGTATAAAGTTGTACGTGTCTAGCGGTGCGTAGTAAACTGCGTTTACCGCGTCAACTATAAATACTTTGAAACTTATTAGTAATCATGGAAAAGGAGTTATTAAGTGAACAGATAAGGATTTCTCCTACATTAAAAAATAGATTAGAACAGATCGCGCGACATCGGGATACTTATAACGATGTTATAACAAAGGCTTTGAATTATTATGAAGCGTGTAACTGTCCTAAGCAAGTTGATGAAATCCATAAAATCTCAATTCGGTACAGTATGCCATATCAGCACGTTTATTTTATATGGCTGGAGAAAAACAGAAGCGTTGATTTGACTATAGAAGAAATAATGAAAATTAAACGGGATGGATTGATTATAAAGGATATTGCAAACCACCCTGCGAACTTGGATTTTTGTAAATGCCTGAAGTTGAATGGCAATGGACGGCAGGCGGGAAGTCTGGGACTAGAGAATGGAGATTAAAAGGAGAGTGAAATAAACGAAACTGTCTTCAATTCTCCGCTTTGGTATATTTATATTCCTTCTGATTGTATCCACTCACATAATATCAGAATCTATTCGCCCGCCTGAACTCCGTGACGAATTTAACGGAGCGTGTGTAGAGAAACATTCATTTACGCATGACGGGGCAGA
>JAQVAJ010000335.1 GCA_028690885.1 Clostridia bacterium | reverse complement strand
TTTATACATTATTCTGTAAAATGTGGGAGTGAGAGTTATTAATTAACTTTATGAAAAACAATAGCGCAGTTAAGACATTTAAACAATTATAGGAGAGAAACATGAGAAAGAAAATTATATCTTTAATACTGATATGCAGCATAGTTGCCTCTATCTCAATGCTATTCACAGGATGCGGTAGGAATAACAAACTTAGTGCAGTAGATCCTTTGTGGGCAGCAGGCAGTGAAAGAAATAAGATAGTCATTATAAGTGATATCCATTTGGGTATAGATGATAGATATTCAGAAATAATTTTGAACAGGCCGTTTTTGATTGAATTTTTACAACGGCTTCAACATACAGATGATGTATCAGAACTTGTTATAGCAGGAGATTTTCTGGATGATTGGTATCTTCCTGTATTTTATCCTAGCCATTCTGATCCGGTCAAATTCTTTAAAGATTGCATAGCAAACAATCAGGAAGTAATAGATGAGCTTAATAATCTTATATCTGCAGGTATAAAGGTAGTTTATGTGCCGGGAAATCATGATCTTTTGCTTGAATCTGAGGTACTGCAAGAAGCAGTGCCAGGTATTGTCCAAGCTAGAGATACAGAAGGATTAGGTGCATATTATACTGGTAAGAATAAAGAAATTGTTATTGAGCATAGTCATAGATATGATGTGTTTTCCGCACCAGATACACTCACAAACGCTGAACTTTGCGGTAATGAGGATACGATCTTACCAGCAGGGTATTTTTATGCCAGATATGCTGCTACATGGGTACTTGAAGATTCCCCTAAATTAGAAAGAACTCTTCCAATTGTTACGAATATTCCAGATAAAACCGATATTGACCAATATGGAGCTTATGTATATTACTCAATTATTAAGAATATTTCAGGACATCTTACTATCAAAGAAGGTCTTGAGGAGGAAGTTTTCGATATACATATCGCTGGGTTTAACGATAAATATACATTTCTGGATTTTTACCCTTCCGAACAGGAAGATGGAACCATCAGCGCCGTATTATTTAGGAATATTCAGCGCACATGGTCCGAAAGACAAGCTCTCAATCTTGTCAAGAAACCAAGCAGCTTTATTGAAGCAACAGCTGGTGCTTTAAAATGGACTTACTTTTTTGAACAAGCCAAAACACAGTATCTTGATAATCCAGATGAAAATGTTAACATTGTAGTATTTGGTCACACTCATATACCGGCAATTCGTAGTGTCGGTGATGATAAATATTATGTTAATAGTGGAACTTGGGTAGACCATAGTAATGTCTTTGAAGGCCCTTCCCGTCATTTTGCTGTTATTACAGTCTCTGAGAATAATGCTGTAGCGCTTTACAGTTATGGCAGAGACAGCACCATAAACGATATGGGTCAAGGAGTCAGCGACAAACCTTAATATTATTCGAGATAACAGTGAATGGTATAATCAAATATGATTTTATCTTTTCATATTAGCAATTCAAGTCAAGACTCTGCTTCTTTCATTTGCTAATATTGTGTCAGGAGATAGGTAATGGATAATCTGGAAAGGATAGATGCAATACAGCGGATGCAAGACTACATAAATGATCATATCAATGAGCAAATTACTTTGTATGATTTATCAAGATGCGCTGGTTACTCGCCATTTTACTGCACAAGGCTTTTTAAAGAGCTTATAGGCAAATCCCCATTCGAATATATACGTTCTCTCAGACTTACACAAGCTGCTTTGAGGTTGAGAGACAACAAAGTTAAAATAGTAGATGTCGCTTTAGACTTTGTTTTTGATTCACATGAAGGATTTACAAGAGCTTTTACGAAGCAGTTCGGTATTACCCCAGATAGATATAGAAAAGAATTCCCTCCTATTTATCTTTTTATACCATACTCAATACATAACCAATATCTTTACTTAATGAGAGGAGAAAAGAAAATGGAAAAGAAATCAAACACGAATACAGTATTTGTCCAAGTCATTGAAAGACCCGAGAGGAAACTGATATTAAAAAGAGGGATAAAAGCAGAAGATTATTTCGAATACTGCGAAGAAGTGGGATGTGATATATGGGGACTATTAAGCAGCATTAAGGAAGCATTATATGAACCTGTAGGTATGTGGCTTCCTGATGCTTTCAGGACACCAGGAACCTCATATTATGTACAGGGTGTTGAAGTTCCAAAGGATTATACAGGAAATGTACCTGAAGGATTAGATATTATCACGCTTCCACCATGCAAGATGATGGTATTTCAAGGGCAGCCTTTTAAAGATGAAGACTTTGAAGAAGCCATTACAGATTTATGGGAAGTCATGAAAACATACAATCCGCAACTCTATGGTTTTGAGTGGGCTGATGATGATGCTCCAAGGTTTCAGATGGAGCCACAAGGGTATCGAGGATATATAGAGGCACGCCCTGTAAGGCTGGTTAATAAATAGAATTATCGATATATAGTTTTTAGATATAAAACAAAGACACTTCACTAATGTGAGGTGTCTTCTTTACTATAAGACTTCTCAACACATTAATTTTTTCTTGGTATCATTTATAAATTTTCTTATAAGTTTCTCTAGTCACACAATTTAGTTGAGTAATACTCTTTATAAGTTTATTATTGATTAATTGAGCAAATTTGATAAAATAAACAAGTAACAGGCTAATCAGTAAGTTTAACTAAAGAATAAACACATTTTGTTTTGATTACACGATATACAATTCACCTTCTTTGAAAACGCAGGATTTAAATAATTATATTAGTAGTATAAAATCGTTAGATGTTAGATACTGATATACGGGCAAATGATGTTATTCGGGGGTAGTAAAACATATGGGACCAGATATTTTAATTGCATTAATCACTAATGCGGCTCTGCTAGTAGTTTTTTCCCTTATTCACGAGGTTATATATCTGTTGCCCTCCAAATACAAACGTATGCAGCCTATCCTCAGCGGTTTTATTATTTCTTTAATCTGCTTTGCTATTATGAATATACCATTTAAGCTTTCACCTGGAATTATTTTCGATACCCGTTCAATTCTTATTAGCGTAACTGC
>JAQVAJ010000334.1 GCA_028690885.1 Clostridia bacterium | reverse complement strand
CAATGGACATAAAATTAGATTTTATGCTGACCTTGATTTATTTAAAGAGGAACTTTCCAGTGTTTTTCCAGATCAAAAAGACAATATTGTACGTTTCTATGATGATATGAGTACGATGTATCAGCATATTTTAGTTGAAACACCAAGTTATACTACGCCAGACGAAAATGATCTAGATGATGCAAAGGAGGGATTCAAAAAACACCCCTTATCATATATCAAGTTTCTAAGTTATTTAAACATAAGTGCTGAAAGGCTTTTAAAAAGATATTTTGACAATGATGAAATAATTAAATTTTTTGATAAGCTTACTTCTACTTACTGCTATACTACGACGAAAGAATCGCCAGCAATATTAGCATCAGTAATGTTTGTTGATAACCACACAGGAGGAAGTTATTATCCAGCCGGATCAACACTATTTTTACCTGGATTACTAGAAAAATCCATTGAAGAAAACGGCGGAGATATGATTCTTGAAAAGGAAGTAACCAAAATTTTGTTTGAAAATAGTAAGCCAGTTGGTGTTGAGTTAAATACAAAGGAAAAGATATATGCTGACAATATAATTTTTTCTGGTACAGTATGGGATTTATATGGAAAACTTATAGATAGTAATGAAACAACAGAAAAAAAGAGAAGATGGGCTAGTAATATGGTTCCTACTTATCCCTCAGTTGTTCTATACTGCTTGGTTAAAGATGATTGCATACCAAAAGACACTCAACCAGTGGAAATGCTTGTAGGCAATGTAAATCAGATAGATGAAAGTGAAGTAACAGCATATATTTTTAGTATCGATGATAAAACATTATGTGAAGAGGGTTACCATGTAATAGTAGCAATTGGACCTACTTTTGTAAAATGGTCAGAGCTTAATGAAGAAGAATATATAACAAGAAAAGAGCAGGAAAAAGAAAGACTGATAAAGGTTCTTGAAAGAAGATTTCCTGATATTCGAAATTCTCTTGTTTATACTAATTTAGCAACATCTAAAACTCTTGAAAGATATTTAAATAAAAAAGATGGAGCAGTAGCAGGACCAAAGCAAAAACTTGGACAGCATATGTTTAAAAGACAGCACACAAAAAGCCAATGGGATAACCTTTATTGTTGTGGCGAATCAACTGTTATGGGAACAGGAACTCCTACCGTTACGACATCTGGTATTTCAGCTGCAAATGCAATACTAAAAAAATTAGGGAAAGACAAGTTTAAATATGATATAAATATTGTAAATTATGTTAATGTTATTGGTAAACCAGTAAAAAATGATGATTTGTTTTATAAGTATGATGATGAAACAGCAAAAATAGTAAAAAAAGCATTTGCATGCCAGCTATGTGAGAATCCAACATGCGCAGAACCTAAAGAGTTTGATGTAAGGGGTATTATGAGAAGGGTATGTGTTGGAAACTTTGTTGGAGCCAAGAAACTTATTAATGAGGAAATATCAGTTGAAAAACTAAAACAATATGAAAAGATGTGTATTGAAAAGAAAAGAATAAACAAATCTGTGGAAATTAGTGATGTTATAGAATTTTTGAGGAAATAAAATGAATAATAAAAATTATGATGTAATTGTTGTAGGTGGAGGAATAGCAGGGATAACAGCAACAGCTTATCTTTCAAAATACAACATTAAAACAGTTTTATTTGAAAAAAATGAAAAAGAAGGCGGGTTAATAAAAACATTTGAGTATAAAGGATTTAAATATGATGGTGGAGCCAGAGCTTATGAAAATTCTGGTGTGATTTATCCAATGTTGAAACAATTAGGAATAGTTCTGGAAAATGTACATAATCCAGTAAGTGTCGGTATTGGAGATAATATTATAGAATTCAAAGACAAAAACAGTCTTAAGGATTATCAGGACCTTTTGAGTAATAATTATCCAGACAATGTTGATGAAATACATGAGATTATTAAAGAAATCGAAAAAGTAATTGACTATATGGAAGTTATATATGGAATAGATAATCCGATGTTTTCAGATAATTTCACAGACAAGGAATATGTATTCAAACAACTTCTTCCTTGGCTTATGAAGTATACTGTTAATATAAAAAAAGCTCAGAAATTAAATGAACCAGTTAACGAATACTTGCTTAAATTTACGAAAAACCAATCTTTAATAGATGCAATAACACAGCATTTCTTTAAAGGAACCCCAACCTTCTTCGCATTAAGCTATTTTGGGCAGTATCTGGATTATTCATATCCCATAGGCGGAACAGGCATATTGATAGATAAATTGTCAGAGTATATAAAGAGCAAAAACAATGAGATTTTAACAGAAAACGAAATTTTATCTGTTAATACAATTAGTAAAACAGTTACCACAAAAGACAATAAAGAATATAGCTATAAGTATCTAATATGGGCTGCTGATTTAAGAAGTCTTTATCTAAATGCTAAAATTGATAATTTGAAAAAAAGTGAAATAAAAAAGATTGAGAAAATAAAAAGCAAGGTCTTGTCTAATAAAAGCAGTGACTCAGTACTGTCTGTTTTTATTAATACTGATTTAGAAAATGAATACTATAGAAAAATAATAAAAGGGCACTGTTTCTATACACCTGATAAAAGAGGAATTGGAACATCAATGATGGATAAAAGAGATGTTTTTCTTAAAGATAAGTCAGAAAATGATGAATTCGAGACTTTAAAAGAGATAGTATACGAATATTTAAAGCTTACAACATATGAAATTTCCATACCTTCATTAAGAGATGCTTCAATGTCACCAAATAACAAAACAGGTGTTATTGTAAGTACCCTTATAGACTACAGTCTGTTCAATTATGCTAAAGAAAAAGGATGGTATGAAGATCTAAAAGAATACTGTCAGAAGTGTGTAATTGATATCCTTAATGAGAGCATATTTGAAGGGTTTAAAACAAAAGTTACAGAAGCAACATGTTCTACCCCGATTACAATAGAGAAAGTTACAAATGGATTTGAAGGATCCATAACAGGGTGGGCTTTTAGTAATAATATGCCTGTTCAAAGCGAATTAACAAAGATAGCAAAATCTGTTTATACAGACATACCTTA
>JAQVAJ010000333.1 GCA_028690885.1 Clostridia bacterium | reverse complement strand
AGATTAAAAACATTTTGTTATCCACTGATGCATATTTTAAGAAATTTTTAGATAATGGAATAAAAGCTTTATAGAAGTGCTTGAGATATTTGGAGTGTTTTAAAGAAAATTCGAATAAACTTTTTTTTGAAAAAATATATATACACAGTATAAGCGCAATATAAACAAAAACTAGTATCATATTCTTACCTCCAGTATCTTCTTAGCTACATATGATGAAATCAGGAACAGTACTCCTGCAATTGTCATGATAGTTCTTCCAAGAAGCCCTTCATATAAAACATCAAGGTAGCCTGTACCCATTGAATTAAGTAATGCTAAAATTCCAAACGGGCATATGCTAATAATTATTCTCTCAATTCTTTTTTCCGCGGTTATGGTTTCAATTTCATGTTCTATACCGGTTTTTTCTTTAATAAATGCAATAGTCTCTCGTATAGTCCTGTTGATATCCCCACCTTTTTTTTCACATATTACAAGACTTTCACAAAACAGGTACCCTTCCTGAATATTAATATCTTTCGCAAATGAAGTCAGGATTATATCAGAAGGCACATTTGCAGAACACTTGATATATGCTTTCTTAGCTGCACAATTAAGAATATCTTTGGGATATACCTTTTCATGTTCTGCTAAAGCTTTTGAAAATGCATGCATGAAATTACCAGGTATGGCTACATAAGATGCCAGTATTTCAAGAAATCTTTCAAAACTGTCTCTCATACTTTTTGAAATCAGAATATCCATTTGTTTTTTATTCAAAAGACAGATTAACATTACTATTATAAACACGGATATTGCAACAAGCTGTGATAAATACAGACAATATGCAGCAAATCCATATGTAAATCCAACCATTATCGCATGTTTGACAAATTCATATCTCATTGTACATACCCCTATCCATTTTCTCTGTTCGTATAATACTATTTACTTTTTCATGGCATTTTTCATTAAAATCATATGTGTATAACATATTAAGCTCAGCTTCATTCCCCTCGAAACCCAATACTTCTGATATCTCCAAAACAGTCCTTTTACCATTTATCCTTCCTAAACATATTATTATGTCTAAAGCATTGCATATCTGCTTTCTGATTGATAAAAGTGGCATATCACACTCCATGAGTACCATGGTCTCTAGCCTTGAAAAAGCATCTTTACATGAATTTGCATGGCCTGTGGATATAGACCCAATATGACCGGTATTCATAGCCTGAAGCATATATAAAGTCTCTCCTCCTCTTACTTCACCAACTATTATCCTGTCCGGTCTCATTCGAAGGCTGCTTTTAATAAGGTCACCGATATCAATTTTCCCTTTTCCCTCACTGTTAGGATTTCTGCAAACTAAGCGTATTACATTATCTATCTTATTCATCATAAGTTCCACGGAATCTTCAATAGTAATAACTCGTTCATCCTTCGGTATAAATGTACTCATGACATTGAGTAGAGTTGTCTTTCCGCAACCTGCTCCGCCACAGATAAATATGTTATATCTGTTTTTAACTGCGTAACTTAAAAAATCTCTAATTTCTTTATCAAAAAACCCCTCATTCACCATATCTTCATCAGTAATAGGAGTCTGCGGAAATCTTCTTATTGTTATACTGTTACCATTATTAGCTATAGGAGAAAGAACAATATTTACCCTAATATCATGACCAATACTTCCATCCAGTATAGGACAGCTCATATTTACCGTCCGGTCAGTTTTTCTGCATAATATATTTATAAGTCGCTCAACATCCTGACTTGTAAAATTCTTATTATACCTATACAATCTTCCTTTTTCTTCAAAAAAGATTTTATCGGAATTAATCATAATTTCAGTAATACCTTTTCTAGTCATAAGAGGCTGTATGAAACCGTAGCCTATTATTGAGTCCAATATGTTTTCTATCATTTCCTCTTTGTTATAAATATCACGGTTATTCTCGCTATATATATACTCAGTTACAGCTTGTTCTATCAAAAGTTGATCGCTCTGGTCAACATTCTCAAGACATTTCTCAATTATCTCTGAATAGTCACTTATCATAGTCCTGCTCCAATTCATACATAAGTTCATCTATAGCATCATAAAAATCTTTAGGATTTTGTGATATGCTTTCTTCAGCTGATGGTATATAAACACCTTCTGTATATCTGACCATATTACATGCTATTAAAAGACTGATTCCATTGTTTTCAAGATATTGAATAACCTCTTCTTCTCTTTTACTGCCTTTATTCTTAATAAAAATGGTTTTATTCGCAAGTTTCATCATATCTATATATGTTTTATTTGCATATAAAGGACAATCTATAAAGATGTAATCATAAATATCATTTGATATAAGTGAATTCATAAAATACTGTCCTTGTTCATAATTAAAACAAGTATCACATGAGGGGTATACACTTGAAAGAAAACAGACATCGTGTTCTGAGTCATGATTCTTGTATCTTTCAATATAAACATTAAAATCACTATTTACTTTATTTGTATAATGCATTAGAAGGGATATATCATATGGTTTTTCGGTATTAAATATACTCTCGTTCACACTGAACCCATCAACATTTATATACATGACCTTTTTACCTTTTCGTGCCCAATAAATAGCACATGCCTGTGATATACAGCTTTTCCCTGCACCGCCATGACCTGATGTAACAAAAATAACTCTACAATTTCTGCTTACAGTTTTTACAGTCTCTTCATTGCATTTACTGACATTTTCCATTACAGATTGAATTATTCTGTCAGCTGACTGGTATTTGCTGATTAACACATCCTCTTTTTCAGATAATAAATGAAGACAGTCTGAGTCTTCACTACCTAAATCAGATAATGTTAAATGTTGGTTTAAGTCAGTAATTTCAAATATGTTCAAACCTTTAATTTTTATATATTCTGATAATCTATCTGAATATTCAGAATCTGCAATATCAATCTTCAATCTAATCTTTTTCATTGTTACTCCTTTTGTTCTAATTATACCATTATTTACCATTTTTGTTCATTTAACATATTGCAAATATCTCCTATTTGTTTAAATATAAGCATAAAATGCTTTCC
>JAQVAJ010000332.1 GCA_028690885.1 Clostridia bacterium | reverse complement strand
CATTCTGCATAACTGATATATCTTTTATCAGCGTACCTATTTTACTGTCCACAAAATCAAAGCATATATGATATCTTCCGTCTTTATCTGTACACTTTGATATATCATAAGTAATAGTGGTTTGATTATCTTTAGCAAATACTGATTCATCCCATCTGCCAAGTTCGCTGTATTCCAAAGAATGATGTTCTTTGTGTGAAATTTCCAGTTTATTCAAAATATTCTTCATGAAATCTGTAATCCTCATACAGATTACAGCTGTATCGGTAATTCTTGTTTGGAAATGGGAATTATCTTTGTCTATTAGTTCTTTCCAGTCCAGTAATGCGTGATATATATTCTTAGAATTATTGTGTATCATCTCATACATTAAGCTCATCTGATGATCTTCTTCATGAGTTCTCTTTTTATTATTCAGCAGTGTAAAGAATTTCTGATAAGCTCCAGCGCAACGTAAAACAGCTACTATACATCTGCTTTCCAGTTCTCCTTGTGTATATCCTATCTGCTTTGCAGCTTTTACAGCTCTGTCTGCCAACCTTATATACTTATCTATATCCTTTATAGGCTTCTTAGTATAATCGGTGAAACGGAAATCCTCCATATCAAACTTGCTCTTCATTATTACCGGGAAGTTAAACATCTGGCCTACTAAAAATCTATTCTCTGCTAATGCCCATGCAGGTCCCATATTTAAGTTGCACCACTTTACAAAACCATCAGCGTCAATACCATTAATAGCCGCATAGGCTTTCATGAAGCTTTCTTCGTCTCTTCCTTTGTTATTCCATGTCCATTCAGCCATGGCTGCAATATTAAATCTGTGATAAACATTAGATGGTACTGCATATCCTACTACCTTATGGATATTCTTCTCAACAAATTCATCACATCTGTATTTAATGAAATCCGGTCCTGTCCATGGGAATACGCATCTCCAACCATGAGTAATCTGAGGATAAACTCCCAATTTCCCGCCCCTTTCAATATATGGCATCAGGCCTTCATATATCATTGGGTTTTTATCAGAGATGTATGTCCTGCTTCCATGATAGTACAGTACTGATATATATTCAGGGACTATTTCTAGTATCTTTTCATTAACTGAATAACTGCCCTGTGTTAAAAGTATCTCGCATCCGATATCAGGAAACTCTTTTTTTAATTTTTCAAATAATTCCACAAGCATCTTGGTTTCCAAAATGAAAGGTTCCTGATCTTTACACTTTTCGCATATACACGCTTCGGTATTTTCTGACAGCCATACCATTACAGATTTAACACCTTTTATCTGAGCAAGTTCTCTCATCCACTCATATACAAGTTTTTTAGTATGTTCTGAGGATACACACAAGCCAGGTTTGTAATCGTTTCTCTGTGCTGATTCTGGTAATGGCACATTCTTTATTTTCTCAATAAGTTTTTTATACTCAGGTTTATTGAGATATCTTCCTATAACATTTTCAAGATGAGGTACATAAGCCGTAAGAACAATTCCTTCTTTTATACAATTTTCCAGTACTTCCTTTTTCTCCAGATAACCTGTTCCGATATTTTCTGAGTTAATATCGAAACTGCCTGTGTAATCTAAACTGTTAAGTTTCAAAGATGAGGTAAATTCTATATCATCCATAGAATCTCCTCCCCACTGTCCTCGAAGAGGGATATCAGGATAATCATATATGAACAAAAGAGGAATAATAAATTCATTGTCTTCTTTAGATACAGCCTGAAGCAATGTACGAACTCCATTCATAATACCCTTAGAAGTTATTGCTGAAATATTTAATGCACCGTCATACCACATATGATATGCCTGTTCTGAATTTGGAAAATTATTTAATACTTTGACTGTATTAGGCATAGGGTCTACTATTCGAATCCTAAATGATCCATATATCGAATTACCGAAATATGTTATGAGTTTTCTTTTTGCAGATAATAAGGTAGAATCTTCTGGAAATATTACGTCAATTTTCACATCTGAAAATGCCACCCTCTTTATATCATTACATGACATTTCTTTTGGCAATGGTATCAGTCTTAGTGATATCCGTTCTGTAAATCTGCCCATATGCGCACCGCCCTTCTTTACAATAAAATTCTATCATATCCATGTTAGAATTAACACCCATAAAGTATTTTCCAGTGACTAAATCACATAAATCATATACACATAAGCACATAATAGGTGTACAATGTGTTTTAGTGTTAGAAAGGATATTCACAATATGACAAAAGTAGTAATAGATCCAGGAATATGCAACTTCGTAACATCAGTAGAAGCTGTGTCTGAAGACGGCATGGAAGTGACTTTGAAAGTCAAATCAGGATGCGTAAGCATAAATGAAATGTTTAAAAAAATCGGAAATACATTTGATGCATATGAGCTATGTCTTGCAAAACCAGGAGACGGCCCTTTATATGAATATGCAAAAGAGAATCTTCCAGGCCATGGAGGATGTCCGGTAATTGCAGGTATTGTTAAAGCTGCAGAAGTTGAGTGTAATCTTGCTCTTCCCAAAGATGCAAAAATAACATTCGTAAACGGTAAAGAATAGTTAAATCATCTGACCATCAAGCCAGACTTCATATACTTTCATCAAATCATCAAATAAAATAAGATTAGCTTTCTTACCAGGCTCAATTGAGCCTTTTTTGTCGTCAATACCGAGCAGTTTCGCTGGCATATATGATGCCATATATAAGGCATCGTATATACTTATACCTGTATGCTTCATCATATTAAAACATGCAACATTCAATGTTAAAGCTGAACCTGCAAGATCTGTACCATTTAATATATTCACATCTGTGCTGTTATTGTCCTTAGTAAAATTCGTAGAATCTGTAACCAGTATTAACCTGTCTCTGCCCTTAATCTTGTATATGAGCTTTAACATGTCTTCTCTTACATGAATTCCTTTTGAATCTGCAATAAGTTCTATAGTTATATCATCAATAAGCCAGCATGCCAGGTCAAAGTCAACTTCTTTTGTTCCTTCATATATAGGTTTAGAAGGATAACATCCTGTAGCACAGCAACCGTGAGTCTGAAGTTTAAGTC
>JAQVAJ010000331.1 GCA_028690885.1 Clostridia bacterium | reverse complement strand
TATATTTGGAAAAATTCCTGTCTTCTGTAAAACACATTGAAATGCAGATAATTGCCGATAATCACAAAAATGCAGTGTGTCTTGGGGAAAGAGACTGTTCCACACAAAGAAAAAATCAAAAAATGATAGAGGAGAGCCCCTGTGCCGCATTACCTGAAAATATACGCAAGAAAATGTCAGAGTCATCTATAAGAGCTGTTAAGGCCACAGGATACAAAGGTGTCGGAACACTAGAGTTTCTGTATGATGGTAAAGACTACTATTTTATGGAGATGAATACAAGGCTCCAGGTAGAGCATCCAGTTACGGAAATGGTAACAGGGATTGATCTGGTCAAATGGCAGATAAGAGTGGCCTCAGGAATGAAACTTGGGTTTACACAGGAGGACATATCACCTTCAGGTCATGCTATCGAATGTAGGATAAATGCTGAAGACGCATATACAGGATTTCGACCTTCATGTGGAAAAATTGAGACTCTTCATATTCCCGGAGGCCCGTGGGTGCGTTTCGATACAGCTATTTACCAAGGTTATGTAATACAGCCCTTTTATGATTCCATGATAGGAAAACTGATTGTGCATGCCAAAACCCGAGATGAAGCTATAAGGAAGATGAAAGCTGCTCTTTGCGAGCTTATAGTCGAAGGTATAGACCATAATGCAAGATACAATGAAGAGATACTTGATACCGATGAATTCGTATCTGGAAAATATACTACAGATTACTTAAGCGCGCTTGAGATGATTTAGGAAAGGATTAAAAATGCTGTTTAAAAGACCTAAAAATTCCCTTGAGGGAAATCCCAAAATCCAATTAAAGCTTTTTAAAGATAAATCAGACACAACTGACAAGGAAATGTTCACTTGTAAAAAATGCAAGAAGACATACTCTAAAAATGAACTACTGGAATCACTAAATGTATGCCCCTTTTGCAATGAGCACTATAAAATATCCGCAAGGGAAAGATTGAATATATTATGTGATTCTGTCTCATTTACTGAGCATTATAGTGAACTTGTCTCTTGTAATATATTAGGATTTGAAGGTTATGATGAGAAACTTGCTGAGGCAAGAAAACAAAGTAAAGAGAATGAATCAGTGGTTTGCGGAGTCTGTACTATAGAAGGAATAAAGACAGCTATATTCGTTATGGATCCTTTTTTTATGATGGGAAGTATGGGAAGCGTAACAGGTGAGAAGATAACAAGGCTTTTTGAATATGCAACAGACAATAGTTTGCCTGTGGTCGGGTACTGTGTGTCAGGCGGAGCAAGAATGCAGGAGGGAATACTTTCTTTGATGCAGATGGCAAAAGTAAGTGCTGCTGTAAAGAGACATTCTGATATGAATAACCTATATCTATGCGTATTGACTGACCCTACAAGTGGAGGGGTTACGGCTAGTTTTGCTATGCAGGCAGACATAATATTATCTGAACCTAAAGCTCTTGTCTGTTTTGCTGGGCCCCGAGTAATTGAGCAGACAATAAGGAAAAAGGTTCCTGATGATATTCAAAGAGCAGAATGCGTAATGGAAAACGGGTTTATTGATAATATAGTAGGAAGAAAAAGCCAGAAAAGCTATATAGGAAGACTTTTAAAGATGCATATGAGGTATGAAGTATGAACGCATATGACCATGTACTGATTGCACGTTCAAAAGGAAGAAATACATGTATTGATTTCATAAAAGAGATATTTACTGATTTTACAGAAATGCATGGAGACAGAAGGTTTAAAGATGACATGGCAGTTATATGCGGACTGGCATATTTATCAGATATACCATGTACGGTTATAGGGTTGGAAAAGGGCAAGGACAATAATGATAAGCAGAAAAGAAATTTTGGTTCTGCTCATCCTGAAGGATACAGAAAAGCATTAAGGCAGATGAAGTTAGCCGAGAAATTTAACAGACCTGTTATCATGTTTGTAGACACTCCTGGAGCTTTCTGCGGTATTGAAGCAGAACAGAGAGGACAAGGGCAGGCTATTGCTGAAAACCTTTATGAGATGTCAGCTATAAAAACTCCCATGCTGTCGGTGTTAATTGGAGAAGGCGGTTCTGGAGGAGCGTTAGCGTTAGCAGTAGCCGATGAGGTCTGGATGCTTGAAAATGCTGTATATTCTGTTATATCTCCTGAAGGCTGCGCCAGCATATTATGGAAAGACTCATCAAAAGTAAAACAGGCAAGTGAGAATTTGAAGCTTACTGCTGATGATCTTAAGTCTTTAGGTGTAGTTGAGAGAATAATAAAAGAAGATGAAACAATCTTCAAAAATCTTCATGATGATATGTATGAGTTAATAAGAAAGAATTTGAAATTAGATAAAGATGAACTGGTTTTAAAAAGATATACTAGGTATAGAAGGATGGGTAATTTAAATGATTAGAATAATAACCGACTCAACCTCATATTTCAAACAGGCTGAAGCAGAGGAATATGGTATAAAGGTGCTGCCTATAACATACAAAAGCGGTAACTATATCTACCTTGAATCATACAGTGGAAACGATGCTGATATTGATAATCTTTTAAGAAGCGGTTACGGGTATTCCACCTCACATCCTGATGAAGCTGTTTTCTCAAGCAGTTTTCAAAATGAGATTATGCAGGGTAATCAGGTATTATGTATACCAATTTCATCAAGACTGTCGTTAGCTTACAAAGCAGCAATGGATGCTGCAGTAAAACTGGACAATTCAAATATAGCGGTATTTGACAGTCTTCAGACAGCAGGCGGGCTTCATCTTTTAGTTAAGTATGCTAAATTAATGGCTAATGATGGAAGCTCATTAAGTGAGATATATATGGCGCTTCCAAAGCTAAACAGTAAAATAAGCACATTTTTCTCAGTTAATGACATGATAAGCCTCAGAAGGAGTGGAAGAATTGGCATAGTTAGAATGAATGTAAGTACTATCATGAACTTAAGGCCGATTCTTTCGCTTAAAGATGGAACCATAGTATCAGAAGATATGGCAAGAGGAACAATGGATGTTATAAGGAAGCTGTCAGACAAGATGCCTGATAATACCAAAGAAGCAGTTATAAACTACATAGAAAA
>JAQVAJ010000330.1 GCA_028690885.1 Clostridia bacterium | reverse complement strand
CTACAGCACAGACTGCAGATTTGGTAATAGCAAGCGTGGA
Source organism: Clostridia bacterium (assembly GCA_028690885.1). Classification (GTDB taxonomy): domain Bacteria; phylum Bacillota; class Clostridia; order DUPQ01; family DUPQ01; genus DUPQ01. The sequence continues at coordinate 3,040 of JAQVAJ010000330.1, read as the reverse complement.
ATATGTCGATGCTAAAATTGCAGAAGTCAAAGCCCTAATACAGACATCCGGTTCAACAGGAGGAACTACTGTAAATCCCGTTGATAACGCTAAAATAACTGAACTGGAAACAGCATTAGGTAATGCACTAAAAGAAATAGATGCCTTAAGAGCCCGAATGGATTTTCTTGATATAACAGTCAGGGATATATCAGATAATTACGGAATACAGGTACTTCATGTATATAACGGAGACATCATTTATGCACTGGGTACTTCTGAATTAATATTGAGAACAGGAAGCGCTGTTGTTATCGGCAACGAAAACAATGAAGGATTAAGCGATAACACATCAGGAAAAAGCCTTGCTCCTGGTGCTTCTTTGGAGAAAGATCATTTTGTAATAATACCAAGAGGAGACGGAAGGGGTATAAAGATAACATCAGGAGATAGTTATATCATGTACAGAGGCTCCTTCTCATATGTGCCTGCAGATGGAAATTAAAAGCTATAACCCGGTAAGAATAATTTTTGGTATTGACTGTGTCCGTAACAATATGGATGTTTTTAAAGGTATGGGAAGATTTCCTTTAATTGTTACTGGCAGAAGCGGTGCAAAGAAGAGTGGGGCTTTTGATGATGTTAAAGATGTATTAAAAAAAGGCCCTCATGTCTTGTATGACAGGATTGAAGAAAATCCAAAAATATCCACCGTTGAAGATGCAGCAATGATGAGTAAAAAGTTCAACTGCGACTATATAATAGCAATAGGCGGAGGCTCTGCTCTTGATGCAGCAAAAGCTATAGCTGTATTAGCTGTAAGCAGCATGAACGGGATGGATTTGTTATCTTCTAAAATAGAAAAGGCTCTGCCAATAATAGCAATTCCTACCACAAGCGGGACAGGCAGTGAAGTTACACCTTATTCAATACTTACTGTAGATCAATGGCAGACAAAAAAGAGTTTCGCATCAGACCTTGTATTTCCAAAATATGCATTACTGGATCCAAAATATACATACAGTCTTCCTGATGACTATACGATATCAACAGCTTTTGATGCAGCAAGTCATCTGTTTGAAAGTTATTTCTCACTAAGAAGTACAAATATATCTATGATGTATTCTTTGGAGGGTATAAAGGCTTTTGAAAAAGCAGTTAAAGCTATAGATAAATTAAACTTTGATGAAGAAAGTCGATACTACCTAATGTATTCATCTATGATGGGAGGTCTGGCTATTACACATACAGGAACTACAGCGATGCATGCTCTAGGGTATTCCATGACATATTTTCACAATATGCCACACGGTTTTGCTAATCTGTATTTCTGCAGACCGTATTTCAAGCATATGTTAAAACATGAAATACAGAAAACTCTTCATATAGTGGCCCAGATGGGATTTACTGATGTAGGCTCAATGTGTAACTTTTTCTTAAGAAATATGGAAAGGCCAAGACTGGATAAATCTATGTGTGAAAAATATGCATCACTGGCTATGTTGCAGTCCAGCATAAAAGCAACTCCTGGAGAGCTTACTGAAGCAGATATAGTCAGCATGTACAAAGAAGCAGGGTCGTTATGATAACTTATCATCATGTAGTAAATGGCAAAGTTAAAGATGCCACAACTTTTGGAATGAAGTTATCTGAATACGGAGATAACTCCATAAAAACAGGAAATGGCTTTAAATCAGTTATAGTGGCCTACCTTTGTCCTGCTGATGACATTAAAAGATATAAGTTGCCGAATTATACTTGTTTGAGTCTTGATGTGTCAGCAGAAAAAGCATTTATAGTTGAAGGCACGTATCTGGATATGGATAATCAAAAAGCACTTGGAGATTCACTAATAAGGGCATCTGAATATATATTGGGAACATATAGAAAACCTATAGTCCTTATAACAACTACAGTATTTTCTGAAAAAATCAAAGTGCTCGGAAAGTATATGGATATTCCGATGATTGTAGATGACTCTGAGGAACTTTATTTAAAAAGTTCGCTTACAGATTTGGAAAATGCTGATAGCAGATATTTTGAAAAGGCATTATCAGGATACTTTTTAGTGTCAGCTGATGCTAGAAAAATCGGCGAAAAAAACGGATTTATCGAGTATCTTCTAAATGGCAGAAAGTATATAGTAAGAAAAACAGGTAAATAGTATGCAGGTTATTAAGTACATCAGCCTAGAAAGCATTGACTCTACTAATACCTATGCAAAGAAAAATGCTAAATTATTTGATGATGAGTTTACAGTTATTCAATCGAAAATCCAGTTATCGGGCCGTGGAAGAATGGACAGGGTTTTTATATCTGATAATGAAGAAGGAGCATGGTTTTCCTTAGTTATAAAACCCAAAAGAAATGAAGTATCTCCAAAGCAGTCTTTACTCATTCCAATAATGGCTGCTTTAGCAGTAGCTGTTTCAATAGAAGATATATACAAAATAAAATGCGGCATTAAATGGCCAAACGATATTTTAATTAATTACAGGAAAGTCTGTGGGATATTATGCGAAAGCCAGACTGTGAATGATTCTATTAACTATATGATTATTGGAATAGGTATAAACGTAAATCAGTCATCTTTTAATAAACAGATCAAAGATATTGCAACAAGTCTGCTAATTGAGACGGAAAAGAATTTACCTGTCGATTTACTCATCCAAAATATATGTGGAAATCTACTAAGTCTTTATGATAAAATTAAACATGGGAAAACAGCCTGCATCATAGATAAGTGGAATCAATACTCTTTAATGGATAATACGGTTATAACCTATACAAAAGAGCAATCATCATATACAGCGCTTTCAAAGGGAATTGATAGTACAGGAAGGCTGGTTATAGAACAAGACGGAGAAATAAATTACCTTGACTCAAACGAGATCAGGTTAAAAATACAAGGAGCGTAAAATGACCGAAAACCAAAATGTTACTTCAAATGGTGACAACAACCAGTCAAAGCCAAGAAAGAAGAACAATAACTACTACAAGAAAAACAAGAACTATCCTTACAAAAAGCCGTACAATAATACTCAACAGGCCCAAAGCAAAG
>JAQVAJ010000329.1 GCA_028690885.1 Clostridia bacterium | reverse complement strand
CAGACCCAGAAGGCCCAGAAAGCCCAGAAAGCCAAGAAGACTCAGGAGTCTCAGAAGAAGGGCAGTACAGCCTCATCTCCCGGGGCCGGTCCTAACAACCATAAAGCTGAAGGTACTATGCGTCAAATACATGACTTTCTGGATGATTACCAAAAGCAGCACGGCAGCTTTGATTCCTTTGAACAGGCGAATAAAGTGCTTGCCGAGTTTATAAAGAAACTCAACGAAAAGAAATGAGGGACTCCAGACCGCTTCTGGCTACCTTAAAATACAAAAAACAGCATAGAGAGGTACTGATTTTATGTCATTTTCGAAACCAAAATTCTTTTTACTGATGCGTATGGAGTATGGCGATTTATATTTTTTAGCAAAAATGCCTAAACTTTTTGAACGATTTTGATGTCCTTTCTTTACTTCTACAGGAATAACGCTATCCTGTATTTGAAGTACAAAATCAATTTCTGCTTTTCCCTCGCTTTGCCAATAAAATAAATCATAACCTTTATTTACAAAAACCTGTGCTACATAATTCTCAGCCATTGAGCCAAGAAAAATATTATTCACCTCAATGGGAGATAACATGGTTTGTAAGGGGATTCTGGAATGTAAGGTGAGGATTCCTATATCGGCCATATATAATTTGAAGTTCGACAAATCTGCATAAGCATTTATTGGAATAAACCCATGATCTAATCGTTGGCATTTAAGGACTATACCTGCAAATTGAAGCCAGTCTATGGCTTCTCCGAAAATTGTCGCCGTGCCCCCCCTTTGTACTGTCTTATACTGAAATTTACTGTTTTCCTTTGCCAATTGTGCCGGAATTGAATTGTAACAGGCTCTGATCTTCACACTTGTTGCCGTAGTGGCATATTTTGACATATCTGCAATGTAGTGTTGAACGATATCGTTCTGAATTAATTGAACATTGTTATAGCTTCCTGTCTCAATAAATGAAGATACTGCCGCCGGCATTCCCCCAACGATCATATATTGTTGGTGATATTGTAATGCTATTTCATGCAGCGCCTTAGGCATTGCCAGATCTTTATCAAAATGGGTCATTATTTCTTCTGATAATTTTCCCCTGTCAATAGCCCATAAGAATTCCTCAAAATCCATAGGATACATATTTATTTGGTGAACCTTACCTACAGGAAATGAGTGTTTATTCCTGTTGATTGAAACGCCCAGTAATGATCCGGCTGCTATGACGTGTTGTTCCGGTGCCTGTTCGCAAAAATATTTCAGTGACGTTAATGCCTGTTCGCAGACTTGTATCTCATCAAAGAAAATTAATGTATTTCCTGCATCCACGTTAACTCCCTTTGCAGCTTCCAGGTATTGTATTATTTTATCAGGTGACAATTCGGTCTCCAGAAATTTACAAAAGCTGTCTTCTATTTCCAGATTCAGATAGAGCAGTTGTTCATATTGTTCTTTGCCAAATTGTTTTATGATATACGTTTTGCCTACCTGACGTGCCCCATTTATAATTAAAGGCATTTTTCCGGGATTTATCTTCCATTCAGAGAGTGCTTTGCTTATTTTTCTCTTCATCGATTTATTTTTTTGTTGAAATAATGCTACTCAAAAGTAATATTAAGTTCATATTAATCAAAATAATTTGATTAATATGAATATTCCAGACTGCTTCTGGTGCGCAACTCGTTTTAGGGGAGATTACCGCAGGCTTAAGAAAAGAATAATTTGCTTGATGCTAAAAAATGTACCATATTTGTGCCGAATTAGTACATATTAATAATTATGTTGGTAGTTAGTTCAAAAGAATTCCGTGATAATCAGAAAAGTTATCTGGACAAAATAGATGAAGGAATAGAGATCTTACTTCAGAGAGGCAAGAACAAGGCTTATCGTATTATTCCTGTTACAGAAGATGATACACTCATGTCAAAAGAAGCATTTTTTGCAAAGATTGACAAATCTCTTGCTGAAGCCCGTGAAGGGAACCTGGAAAGATTCGATACAGTCGAATCCCTCATGAACTTTCTTGAAAAGTTGTGATATGTATAAGATTTCTTTTACCGGTCATGCAAAGAAAGATCTGAAAAAATTAAAAGAAACGAACCCTCTGCTTTCAAAAAGTTATCCAAGTTGCTATTGGAACTCACAGAGCATCCAATGACCGGTACAGGTAAACCAAAACCACTTGGTGGAGATAGAGCAGGGCAGTGGTCAAGGAGGATCACAGATTATGGCCATTATAACTAAACTCCCGGACTGCTTCTGGCTGCTTGTTTTTAGTTTTTATTCATATAACCATAAAAAGTTATAAATACTTATTATATTTGTGGTTATAACCACAAATATAATGATAGCAAGAGATCTGTATTTATAACAAATTGGTAATTATATTGACAAACCTTTCATTAAGATAATTACCGGGATTCGTCGCAGCGGTAAATCTACAGTATTATTATTGTTGCGTGATAAGCTGTTGGAGCAGGGTGTGAGAACAGAACAGATAATATATGTAAATTTTGAAAGTTTTACCTATTCGGACTTAAGCACAGCAGAAAGCCTTTACGGTTATATTACTTCACTCATCCGGGAAGATACAAAAAATTACCTGTTATAACTACCTTACTGCCCTGGAAGGAGCTTTCATCTTGTATCGTGTACCAAGGTATGATATTAAAGGGAAGGAAATCTTAAAAACACATGAAAAGTATTATCTTGGCGATGTGTCTGTTCTATACGCCGTAATGGGCTTCAAAGACCGGTTGATCTCAGGCGTTTTGGAAAACCTTGTTTTTCTTGAACTTAAAAGAAGAGGCTATGCGGTATACGTGGGAAAAACAGACAGTAGGGAAATTGATTTTGTCGCCCAAAAGCAAAATAAAAAAATCTACCTGCAGGTTGCTTATAAACTGGATAACCAATCAACCGTCCAAAGAGAATTTGAACCTTTATTGTCTATTAAAGACCAGTTCCCAAAATATGTTGTGACTATGGACGATTTCTGGAAAGAATCTGTTGAAGGAGTCCGACATTTCCATGTTTCTGATTTTTTGTTAACTGATTTTTGACGGTTTAACAGATGGGATCTATGTGCGTCAG
>JAQVAJ010000328.1 GCA_028690885.1 Clostridia bacterium | reverse complement strand
ATTCGTTTATCCTACAACTTTAAAATAGGAAACAAATTAACATTTCAGTTAAACGGCGGGGTTAAAAATATATTGAATAGCTATCAAAGTGATTTCGACAGAGGAATGGATAGAGATGCGGGGTATGTATATGGACCTGGAACTCCTAGAACGTTTTTTATGGGATTTAAGTTAGGACAATTCTAAGGGGTACGCTATTTAAGTTATATAATAAAAAGAGGATGTGTCAAAAGGCACATCCTCTTTTTGTTTACTATCTTTATACAAAATCTAATTTTACGCTATTTGTTCTTTAAATCTTCTTTTGTAGATATTTTTAAGCTCAAAAGAGTGCATAAGAGTAAAAATAGGCAGATAAAAAGTTAAACAAACCTTCTTGAGGTTTGTTGCCATATTTTTCCATAGTTTTTGGATGTTAAAGGCCATAGCAAATAGTGCAAAGTCCATTTGTACCTTAGAAAAGCCTTTATGCCTGAACCTTTTGTACTGCTTATTAAACTTCATTTGTCCAAATACAGCTTCGGGTTCTATCGGCCTTTTACTTCGATGATAAAGTCCCTGCTCTGAGGTTAGTCTTTCTCGTACTTTGGCTTTATATGCCAATAGATCATGGTTGACTTGTATGATTCGATTATCTTTTGATTTATGACATCTCCCACGTAAGGGGCATCCTTGACAATTTTCTGCCTTGTAAATATCAATATTGCTTATAAATCCTGTGCTTGAGGTGGTTCTCTTTTTATCTATCTTGCTTAATCTTTGGCCTATAGGACAAATATAGAAGTCACCCTTAGGGTTATAAAATAGATTGTCTACTAAAAATCCATTCTGCTTATAACTTCGCTTCTGTTCCTTATGAAAATAGGGAAACTTTACAAAGGCTTGAATACCATTCTGTTCTAAAAACTTATAATTCTCATGGCTTCCATAACCTGAGTCTGCACAAATTAGTTTAGGTAAACTTCCAAAGCGAGCATAATGTAAAGAGATAAAAGAATTTAAAGTAGTTGTATCGGTAGGGTTTGAGTAGATGCCAAAGTTAGTTATGTATTGATTCTCTGTGCCTATTTGGACATTATAACCTGGTTTGGTTTGTCCATTATTCATCGCATCTTCTTTCATGCGCATAAAAGTGGCATCCGTATCAGTCTTTGAGTAGCTATTACGATCACCTAGCATAGCTAACTTTTGTTCATACTCTTCAAGCTTTTCTTGATGTTTCTCTAACTCTTTGAGTGCTTTAAACTCAGCCTTATTGACTTTTTTGTCGAATTTATTAGACTCATTAAGTTTCTTAATACGCTCTTTAAGCTCCTCGGAGTCTATCTCAGGTGCTTGTTCTTGCTCTCCATTATCCCTGTCTTGAGCGATTCCCTCCTCTATTTGCTCTAGAATAAATCTAATCTTAGCTTCCAATTTGGCTTTGTTTTTCTCTACACTCTTTCGCCAAACAAAAGTGTATTTGTTAGCTACAGATTCTAACTTTGTACCATCAATATAGGATACCTCCAAGCTGATCTGTCCCAAATCTACTAGCATAGAGACTACCTGAGTGAAAAGTTGATTGATTTGGGGTCAGTCCGTAAAGTTGGGGATTTAACAATTAGTCCATTTCTACTTCCCTTATAAAATATTACTTTTGATCCATGAAAAAGAAAGCAATCGATTATAAGGATATATTGTCCATGTTCCTTCCTAAAGGCATGCTTGACTATTTTGATTTTACCCACTATTCAGATAGAGGTGATTATTATATATTTTCTCTAGAAGAGAAAAATAGTATACCAGACGAATATTCAAGTCTCCCACTAGTTTCCAAAGGTTTTTATCCAGAGATAACAGTTACAGATTTTCCTGTTCGCGACCGCACTGTATACTTAAAAATTAAACGCCGCAGATGGGAGGATAAGCAAACAGGTAAGACATACAGCAGGGACTGGCAATTGGTTGCAGACGGGACTAGGATAACAGCCGAGTTCGGTTCTTTTTTAAAAGAGTTATCTTGATAATCATGAAGTTAGTATAAAATCAGTAGCTGACTTCTGTCATCTAAAGTCGAAGACACTTAACAATTACTACAAGGAACAGCTAAGTGGATATCGTTCCTGGAATCAGCTCTCTCATGCTGATCAGTACATGTGTTTCAAAGACAATTTAGGTGAGAATATATCTATTGACGAAACAGCCCTGAGCAACGGAGAGCTATACACCATTGTAACGGGTAAGGCTGGTCATGGTAGGCATGGCACGGTTATAGCTATGATAAAGGGAACAAAGGCTGACGATGTATGTAGATATCTGATGAAGTTACCTGAAGGAAAACGCAGGATGGTCAAGAACGTGACTCTTGACATGGCCGGAAGTATGAGGCAAATAGTCAAGAGATGCTTTCCTAAAGCCACTCAAATTATAGACCGCTTTCATGTACAAAAACAGATGCAGGAAGCATTGCAAGATCTACGTGTGCAATATCGCTGGCAGGTTATTGAGCAGGAGAACTCAAATATAAAAAGAGCAAGAAAAGAAAAGAGAAAGTATATACCTCCCTGTTTCGATAATGGAGATACCATGAGACAACTTCTTGTGCGTAGCAGATATCTACTATTCAAGAGTCCTGATAAATGGACAAAATCCCAGAGAATCAGGGCTGAGATACTATTTAAACAGTTTGATGATATAAAACAATTCTATTATTTGACTCTGCAACTCGGACAGATATACTCACATAACTACGATAAAAATGTTGCCAGGGTAAAGCTTGCACTGTGGTTCAACAAGGTAGAGCAATGGAATTACCCTCAGTTTAATACGGTAATAGAGACGTTTAAAAATCACAATGATAGGATATTGAATTTCTTTGAAAACAGACTCACAAATGCAGCAGCGGAATCTTTCAATGCCAAGCTTAAATCATTTAGGGCTACTTTCAGAGGAGTAGATGATGTAAAGTTCTATCTGTATAGAGTAATCATGCTATACGCTTAATTGTTAAATCCCCAAGAATATGCACTGACCCAGAAAAATCAAACCTATGCAAGCTTCTCAAATGCTCCTAGAAGTGGTTCGCCTAATTTTACCAGAAGA
>JAQVAJ010000008.1 GCA_028690885.1 Clostridia bacterium | reverse complement strand
TATCTTTACTTATAGCTCTGTTATCACCCATAACAAATATATGTCCTTTAGGAACGATATAAGGCATATCTATTAATTTTTCAAAAGTTGAACCTAGGTCCTTTAAATAAGGTTCATCATGTCTTTTCCCGTTTATATATACTATTCCATCTATAAGGCTTATTTCTTCATTTTCAAATGCAATTACTCTCTTTATATAGTCTTCCCTGCTATGTGCTGGAAAAAGCCTTCTAAACCATACAATATCATTTAGAAATGTAAGATTCTCAAAAGTAACAGGTTCAATTTCAATAATCACGATATCATTTCTTTGAATACCTTTCATTTCAAGACTGATTTTGCTCATTATAAGAACATCACCTTCTTTTAAAGTGTTTTCCATAGATGGCCCTATTACTCTTACCGGTTCTCCAATAAATCCTCTAACAACTACAACTATAACAATTACAAATAACAAAGCTCTTGCCCATAGCAATGTTTCTTTAAGAATATATTTACGCTTGTCTTTTTTTGGTAAATTTCTACTTATAGAATTAAGTGTATAGTCATCATTTTCTGTATATTCATTAAAATCCCTTTGCGTTTCATATTCGTATGAAGTCTTCATATCTCAATAACCTCTAAATTATCAATACAATCTTTAACCAGTTCGTTTATATTCAGCAATTTTTCTGATTCCTCAATTTTAGATAAAACCGGTCTTGTTTTAGGATGCCTTGCTACAAATATAGTACAACAATCTTCATATGGCAATATAGATGTTTCAAAAGTTTCAATTTTTCTAGCAATTTCAACAATTTCCGTTTTATCCATCCCTATAAGAGGTCTGAATACAATATATTCAGCCGCCTGCGAAGTTACAGTTAAACTTTCAAGAGTCTGACTTGCGACCTGTCCTAAAGATTCACCAGTAATTATAGCTTGACAATTAGTTATGCTTGCAATCTTATTAGTTATGTACATCATTATTCTTCGCATTATAATAGTAAGTTCATCGTGCGGGCATTTCTCATATATTGCTAGCTGTGCTTTTGTAAAGTGTACTACATAAATTCTCTTTAATAGAGTATATGGTTTAATTGTTTTAGCTAAATCAATAACTTTTTCCTTTGCTTTTTCTGATGTGTATGGCTCACTATGAAAATATACTGCTTCTTGAGCTAATCCCCTTTTAGCCATCATATATCCAGCAACAGGGCTATCTATACCACCTGATAACATTAGTATTGCTTTGCCAGCAGAACCTACAGGCATACCTCCATTAGCTTGGATTTGTTCGTAATACACATATATATGCTTTTTCCTTACTTCAATATTGAATGTAATTTCAGGATGAACTAAATCAACTTTCAAACCTTCAATTACTGACAAAACACTTCCTCCTGCTTTCTTTGATACATCCACAGACTGAGTAGCAAAAGTTTTATCTGCTCTTTTTGTAGAAATTCTAAAAGTACTGAATGGTTTTAAATCGTATACTTTCTTTGCAAACTTGGCAATAAAATCATATAAGAGCTCTTCATTACTTTGTATCCTATATGCTATAGATATAGCTACAATTCCAAAAACTTTAGATAATTCATGTGATATTTCGTATTCAGTATAATCTGAATTTTTAATAATTATATAGTATCTTCCTGACTCCTGCTCAAAATCAAAAGAACAAAAATCAGATAAAACACTTTTAAGATTTTCCTTAAGTCTTTTTTCAAAAATCTGTCTGTTATCGCCTTTGAGCATTATTTCTCCAGGTTTAATAAGCAATACTTTTTCTGCATTTGATAAATTCATTTTTATCTCCTCACAAATAATTGGAGCATAGGAATTAATTCTCTTAAGTTTTCTATAAAAATATCAACTTCATCAGTTGTATTAAGATCACAAAAACTTATCCTTATAGCTCCTTCAATAAAGTCTTTTGGTATATTCATAGTTTTTAGTGTTTTAGATATGCCAGTTTTTGAATTACATGCACTTCCGCTAGAAACATATATGCTTTTTTGAGATAATGCATTTAGAAGAACTTCAGATTTTATGCTCCTAAATGCGATATTTAGTATATATGGACTGCCATCCATCGGTGAAACAAGAAATATGTCATCAGAAAAAGCACTATTTAATTCATCAATAAGATATTTTCTTAAAATTTGAGTTTTTATGTAATTCGATTCTCTGTTTTTATCTATTATAGATAATGCTAAGCAAAATCCACATATTCCAGAGGTGTTTAAAGTTCCTGCTCTAAGGCCTGCACTTTGTGAACCGATTATGAATGGATCAATCTTAACTTTTGGTTTAATATATAAAGCACCTACCCCTTTTGGACCATGAATCTTATGACTGCTAAAAGACATCAAATCAATATTATTATACATACTTAAATTAATAGGAAATTTACCTAATGACTGAACTGCGTCAACGTGATAATAGCATTTTCTATTAATTGCTTTTATAATGTCTGATATCTTTTTGATGTCAGTAACTGAACCTGTTTCACTACATACATGAGCAGTACTCACAAGTATTGTGTTATTGTCTACAAGTTTTTTTAACATATCTAAATCTAAATGACCAAATTCATTTAGATGGCAAACTCTTATTTCAAAACCAAATTTTTCCAAATAATAAGCTGTATTCATAACAGAAGGATGCTCATAACTTGATATTACAATATTGTATGATTTTAACATATTTGCAAACGCAACAGATTTAATTGCGAAATTATTAGATTCTGCACCACCTGATGTGAAAATCAACGAACTTGGTTTAATATGTAGAATTTCACAAAAATTTTCCTTCATTTTTTTTATCTGTTCAAATGAAGAAATACCTGCTAGATGTGTACTCGAAGGATTTGCGAAGAATTCAGTATTAATTTTATTAATATGTTGCACTACTTCATCATAAATATAGGTTGAAGCTGCATTGTCAAAATATATTTCTTTATTTGTCAACTTTTGTATTGTGCTCCACTTCTCTAACAAGATTTTTAATATTCATTCTCATACCAGAGTAAAGTTTAATAAATGTTTCTATCTGTTGTTGATTAAGATTATTAATTTCATCATAAGCTATAAGTTCAGAAATATCTTTAACCTGTCGTTTAACATCAGTCACCAGTTCAAGCAAAGTAAGTTTTTCGTAGGTGTTTTTGGTCAATACTCTGTCATGGGTTAATTCAGAAGTTTTACCGCCTTTTTCTAATTCAAAACATGCATAACTATCTGGTATATATGTATCGATATCGAATTTCCCCTTAATTCGTTCCGCAAAAGGATATAACTGATCGTCTTCACCATGTACTAAGAATATTTTTTCAGGTTTTTCTTTTATCTGTGAGATATATTCATCAAGATCATCCATATCACCATGGCCAGAAAATCCATCAATCATCTCAATCCTTGCTCTGACATCAATTGTATCGCCAAAAATCTTAACACTTTTTGCTCCATCAGCAAGAAGTCTTCCTAAAGAACCAACAGCCTGATAACCTACGAATAAAACTGTTGTTTTTTTCTTATATAAATTATGTTTTAAATGGTGTCTAATACGGCCAGCATCACACATTCCACTGGATGATATTATTATTTTAGGAGAATCATCACGATTCAAAAACTTTGAATCTTCAACAGACTTAGTAAAATTCAGGTTTGGAAAATCAAGCGGATTATTACCGCTTAGTATATATTGTTTTGCTTCATCATCAAAAAACTGCGCATTTTTTTTATATACTTCAGTTGCAGAAGTTGATAAAGGACTGTCTATATATACAGGAACTTTATCAAAAATAGAAAGTTTTTTCTTAATAGCTAAATTTTTGTTGAATGCATAAATCATTTCCTGTGTTCTTCCTACAGAAAAAGAAGGTATGATAACAGTTCCTCCTTTATTTATTGTTTCTTCAATTATGTCAAACATAAGCTCTTCAGGATGTGATTTAACTTTATGCTGTCTGTTTCCGTATGTTGACTCCATAATAAGATAGTCGCATTTTTCAATAACTTCAGGATCATTTATTATTGGGGTATTCTTTTTACCTAAATCAGAAGTGAATCCTATTATTGTAGTTTTCTTGTTTTCGGTTACATATATTGTGATTGATGAAGATCCCAGCATATGTCCTGAATCTGTAAATTTAACTGATATATTGTCGTCTAACTTTATTAAATCATGATACTGTACAGCTATAAAATGTTTTAAAGCTATATTAGCATCATCAATGGTATAAAGAGGTTCAAGAGGCTCAAGACCTGCACGATTGCGTTTGTGATTTTTGTACTCGGTATCTGACTCCTGGATGTTTGCAGAATCTATAAGCATAATATCGCATAAATCCTTAGTCGCTTTTGTGCAAATAATATTACCTCTGTATCCTTTTTTATAAAGTAGTGGAATTCTTCCTGAGTGATCTATATGCGAATGTGTCAGAAGCACATAATCGATATCGTTTACATTGTATTTTAATTCTTCAAAGTTTTTTGCTTTAGTAGCAGATGAACCTTGAAATAATCCACAATCTATCATTACCTTTTTCCCTGCGGCTTCAAGTATCATATTGGAGCCAGTTACTTCTTTAGCAGAACCATAAAATTTAATTTTCATATCAAAATCCTTTCAAACTATATAATAACATAAAAATGGTTGTAAGTAAGATTGATTAGTTCATTTATCATAAAAAAGTAGTATTTAGGAGTTTAACTATTTGTATATACAAAAAAAATCCCTGTAATATGGGAAATTTCTTGGCGTGCCAGAAGGGATTCGAACCCCCGACCTACGGATTAGAAGTCCGTTGCTCTATCCAGCTGAGCTACTGGCACAAAAAAAATGGAGCGGGTGAAGGGAATCGGACCCTCACAACCAGCTTGGAAGGCTAGTGTTCTACCACTGAACTACACCCGCACATTTGCCTTATGTATTATAACACAAGTATATTATGTGTCAATTAGATTTTTTCATTTTTTCAAGAAGGTTTTTTGCATGAGTTATTCCCTCTTGACTAATTGTATTTCCATCAAACAGTATAGCTAGCTGTTTTATTCTGTCATCATAGTTTAATTCTCTTATATCAGCAAATGTCATATCTTTTTGGCTATTTTTAAATATCAGATAATGGTGATCTGCTTTTGCAGCTATTGAAGGAAGATGAGAAATACAGATAACCTGTTTTTCTTTTGCTAAAGATGACAATTTTATTGCGGTCATTACTGCTGCCTCGCCACTAATACCTGAATCTATTTCATCAAATATATAGGTATCAACATCATCCTTACTGGTTATGAGACATTTTATTGCTAGCATTACTCTAGATATTTCCCCACCTGAAGCAATTTTAGCTAAAGGTAGAGGGTCTATACCTTTATTTGCAGAAATAAAGAATTCGATATCATATATCCCCTTTTTTTGAAAATCATAATGACCTAATGTATTTTTCTTTATTGATTTGTTGAAATTAACATTGAAGATTGCATCAGACATTTCAAGAGAATGTAAGTTCTCTTCTACTGATTTAGAAAATTCCAATGCGCAACTTATTCTTATACTGTTTAGCTGTTCAGCTTTTTCATATAAAATATTCTCTAGTTTTTCAATTCTTTCGATTTTCAGCTTGTAGATATTATCAAAATTTTCAATTTCATATAACTGTTTTTCAGCGTTTTCTCTGAATTGACGAATTTTATCAATAGTATCACCATATTTGTATGAAAGCTTTTTAAATAACTCCAGTTTCATTATAATGTCGTTGTATTGTTCTTCATCAAAATAAAATTCTTCAGTTATGTCCTTTAACTGAGAAAAATTATCTTTTAAGATATAATATGAATTCATCATACTTTGAGATATTTGAACAATTTCATCCATATCTCTTATTTTCTCAAGAATGTGTGATGAAAGATAAATTTTTTCTATACTATCCCCTTCTTCTATAGACTGTATGCTTTCTTTAAGTGCATTTATATATTTTTCTGAATTTTCAAGTATTCTACGTTGTTTTTCTAAATCATCAATATCTAGTTGTTCAATTTTTGATTCTGTAATTTCATTAATTTGAAAGGAAAGGATATCTTTTCTTAATGATCTTTGCTGCTCAGAACCGCTATTTTTTAATATGAAATTAACTACTGAATCATATTCTTTCAGATATTCAAGGTATTCAGTATTTATTGGAGTGATTTTATCATAAAACATTTTATCAATAATAAGCTGATGTGATGAAGGTTCTAATAAGGTCTGATTTTCATATTGTCCATGTATATCACAAAGATAGGATGCAATTTCTTTTAGGAATGATAAATTCCTGATTTTGCCATTAACTCTGCATATAGAGTTTGATTCTGAGTAAATTTGTCTTGTAATTACAAGTAAATTGTCTTCAATATCTATTTCATATTTAGATGTAAGATTATCAAATGTGTCTTTATTTACTTTATAAACTGCTTCAACTGATGAATATTCACAACCTTTTCGAATATATTCTTTTAATGCTCTTTCTCCATTAATTAGGGACAAAGCGGTAATGAAAACACTTTTACCAGCACCTGATTCACCAGTTATTACGCTGAATCCAGTATTAAAATCAATAATCGTATCTTTAAAAATAGCAAAATTCTTAATAGAAAGTTGTAATAACAAATTATTTACCTCAGCTCATCAAGTATATATTCATAAAAAGACTGTGAATCTTCATTTGAAGTAAAGCAGGCAAATATTGTATCATCACCTGCTATTGTACCTAAAAGATTTTTATATTTTAAACTATCAATAGATGATGCAACAGCAGGTGCAGTTGCAGGTAATGTTTTTATTACAGCAATGTTCTGAGCAATATTTATGGATAAGAAAGAAGCTTTTAGAACCCTTACCAGCTTTTCATGTGATGTATCTGAAATATCTGCACTTGTTGTATAAACAGATAATCCATCTTTATTTACAGCTTTGAATAATTTAAGTTCTTTAATATCACGACAAACAGTAGCTTGTGTTGCTTCAAAACCTTCTTTAACAAGAAGACTAACCATTTCTTCCTGAGTCTGTATAGGATATTGTTCGATAAACTCTAGTATTTTCACCTGTCTTTTATTTTTCATAACTAATTACCCCTATAATATATTTTATTTCTCAAATTTTCATAAAAAGAATTTTTTTGAATCTTGAGTAATGGGACAAATGAATCACTTTTTGTTATTCTTATGCTGTCATTCCCCAAAATATTTGATGTTATACCATCATAACTGAAGCAGCATTCATAATTTTCAGTTTCATTAATATTCAAATCTAATATGCTATCGTTTCTTAAAACATAAGATTGTCTGTGCATCATGTGAGGACAAATGGGAGTCATAAGGAGAATTTCTGATTCAGGATCAGCAACAGGCCCTCCAGCTGACATCTGATAACCTGTTGAACCTGTTGGAGTACTTACGATTACTCCATCTCCATCATAAGTGTCTATATAAGAACCATTTATATTAACCGATACAGATACAGTATCTCCCGTTATCTTTCTTGATATTACTATGTCATTCAATGCATCATATTCATCAAAAACAGTGTCATTTCTTATTAATTGCGCATGAATCATCATTCTTTTTGATATTGTATAATGACCTTGAGTAATAAGTGTTATAAATTCCTCATAATTAGATTTTTCTATTTGAGTTAAAAAACCGATAGAACCTAAATTAATACCAACTAAAGGTAAAGAAAGCTGCTGCGTCTTCTGTGCTACATCAAGCAATGTACCGTCCCCACCTAATGTAATAATGATATCAGTGTTCTTTATTTTTTCAAGATCAATGCTACCGCCTTTTGTAATAATTTGACTATACACAACTTCACAGTTAATAGATTCTATAAATGAAGTTACTTTTTTAATGAAAGCACCATTAGTATCTTTATTAACATTTGCAAAAAGCGAAAATTTCATAAACTGATCTTCCTCCTTTAATTATATGAGAAAACCAAATAATATCAATAGACATTACTTGCTTGCTCATTGTATTTGTTAACTAAAGCCTGTGAGACAGCTAAAACAAGCCTTTTATCAAAACTCTTAGGTAAGATGTATTCGCAAGATAAATCTTTATCATCAACTAATGAGGCGATAGCATTAGCAGCTGATATAAGCATATCATCTGTTATCTGCTTTGCTCTGCATTGTAAAGCTCCTTTAAAAATTCCTGGAAAAGCCATAACATTATTTATCTGATTATTAAAATCACTTCTTCCTGTACCAACTATAAAGGCACCTGCACTTTTTGCATCATCAGGATGAATTTCCGCAGTAGGATTGGCCATTGCAAATATTATTGGTTTGTCATTCATGTTTTTTACATCATCAATTGAAAGAAGATTTGGTTTTGATACTCCAATGAATACATCAGCGTTCTTTACTGCATCTGATAATTTACCTTTAATCTTTTTACAATTAGTCTTAACTGCAATATCTTTTTTATGTGATGATAAATTATCCATTCCATCATAAAGTATTCCTTCAATGTCACAAACCATAATATTCTTAGCACCCGCTTTCAATAACAGATAACAAATTGCGCTTCCTGCTGCTCCAGCCCCGTTTATCACTATTTTACAATCACTTAGTAATTGTTTTTTTAGTTTCAAAGCATTAGTCAAAGCAGCTAATACTACTACTGCAGTACCATGCTGATCATCATGAAATACAGGTATGTCACATATTTTTTTTAGTTCATTTTCGATATAAAAACATCTTGGAGCTGAAATATCCTCTAAATTTATCCCACCAAAACTTTTTGATATCAGAAAAATTGTTCTTATTATCTCATCAGGATCTTTTGAATCGATACAGATAGGAAAAGCATCAATATCAGCAAATTCTTTAAATAGAGCGCACTTCCCTTCCATAACAGGCATAGAAGCTAAAGGTCCAATATCACCTAGTCCAAGTACTGCAGTTCCATCAGTTATCACAGCAACCATATTATGTCTTCTTGTATAAATATAAGAGTTTGCACTGTCTTTATATATTTCAAGACAGGGTTCTGCTACGCCTGGAGTATATGCAATTGACATTTGTTCTTTATTCTCTAATGAAACTCTGGATATTACTTCTATTTTGCCTTGCCATTGTTCATGTGCTTTAAGTGACTCGGATTTAATTTGCATAAATAACCAATCCTTTCAATAAATATGATAATATATCTAAAGGTTAAAAACAATAGACTAAAGTATGTGTATATGTAAATATTTGATGTCTATTGTATAATGTATGGGTAAATACAAGAAGAGGGAGAATGAACGGTCGTTGACCGTATTATACAAGCAAATATGAATAATGAATACATAAGATGGATGTCTCATAAACTAAAGGATAATGATCTTACAAAAGAATTAAAAATAATGAAATCAAATAACAATCTTATTGAAGATGCATTTTATACACAACTTGAATTCGGTACAGGTGGATTAAGAGGGATAATCGGTGCTGGAATAAATAGGATGAATATATATACTGTTCGAAAAGCCACCTTTGGTTATTTGGCTACATTAAAGAATAACTCAAAAGTAGCGATTGCTTATGATTCAAGAATAAAGTCATTAACCTTTGCTAAAGAGGCAGCAACAGTTCTCGCAAATTGTGGAATGAAAGTTTATCTTTTTAACAAGGTATCTCCCACTCCTCTTCTATCTTATGCTGTAAGGCATCTTAAATGTGATGGAGGAATCGTTATTACAGCATCACACAATCCTTCAAATTATAATGGTTATAAAGTATATGATTCTAAAGGATGTCAGATAAATCCTGACAAAGCTGAGCAGATATATCATAATATGCAAAAGACTGATATTTTCTATGAAGTTAATGATGAGTTGAGTTTCGAAGAATGTCTTGAAAGAAAACTTATAACTTACATAGATGATGATATTACTATTTCTTATGTTAACACTGTTTGCTCGGAAGCTTTTTATTCAGGACAACGTGAGTTAAAAGTAGTCTATACGCCACTTAATGGAAGCGGAATGGAATGTGTCAGTTTAGCTTTAGAAAAAAGAGGATTTAAAAAAATCAATTTTGTAAAAGAGCAAAGTTATCCTGATGGTAATTTTACTACATGTCCGTATCCTAATCCTGAAGTAAAAGAAGCATTAGAACTAGGCATCAGAGATTTAAAGGAAACAGATTCTGATATTCTAATAGCTACAGACCCAGACTGTGACAGAGCTGGTATGACATTAAAAGATGGTGATAATATTAGAATATTGAATGGTAATGAAACAGGTATGTTACTTTTGGATTACATATGTAATATGAGAACTCAAAAAGGGTTAATGCCAAAAGATCCAATAGTAATAAAGACAATTGTCACTACAGAACTAGCTAAAAATATCTGTAAGGATTATGGTATAAAAATAATTGAAGTATTGACAGGATTTAAATATATCGGTGAACAGATAAATATGTTTGAAGAAAAAGGAGAAAAGGATAGCTTTATTTTCGGTTTTGAGGAAAGTTGCGGTTATTTATCGGGAACTTATGTAAGAGACAAAGATGCCGTTAATGCTTCAGTTCTGATATGTGATATGGCTGATTATTACAAAGATAAAGGTATATCTGTTCTTAAGAGGCTTGAACAGTTATATAAAAAGTATGGTTATCTTTTAACCTATTTGGGTAATTACACATATAATGGTATTGATGGTCAGAAAAAAATGGAAAAAATAATGAATTCATTGAGATCAGGTAAGATTTATTTTAAAGATTATCTAAAGGAAGATGGAAATTTAAAAGCAGATGTATTAAAGTTTGATATTTCGGATATGGGAATAGCGATTGTACGTCCGAGCGGCACAGAACCAAAGATTAAGATATATTATTCTACACAAGGGTATGATATGATTGAAGCGGAAAACAATATGAAAAAATTGGTAAAATATATGGAAAGGTTGATAAATTAAGAGATATGCATAAACTAACCTATATAAATTCACATAAAAGAAATAAAAGATTTGTATTTGAGATATTTGGTTTCTTATATAGTTTTTTAAGTTTAGGTGTATTAATTTATTATTTATTTAACAATGGTTTTATTGGTAAATTGTCAACTGATCTTTTCACTAAAGATTTTGATATTTTACTGAAACCTTTTTATTTCAGCCTTATTTTCATGGGGTTACTTCTTATTATATTTAACTTTGGATTTATTAGGATATTTAAGACTCGTATATCATGCATTCTCTATCCTGCTCATCTAATAAGTAATATACTGTTGTTTTTAAGTGGATTTTTATATGGTCAGGAAATTACAAAATTTCTGTACAATAGCCATCTTATTGCCTATTCTATATATTTTATTGTTTTAATGTTATGTTTCATTTTTGAGAAACGAGAGCTTTCAAGATACGGAAGCTTATTTATGAGGGTTTTAGATATAGTATGTGGTTCTTTATTTATTATATATTCAATTCAAATTGTTACTAACTTATTTGATAAGTATATTTCGCAATATGATGGCTTTATACAATTGGGGTTAATTTTTGTTTCAGCAGTATATATTTTATTTAATTCAATTTATATATTGCTAAAATATGAATCAAGATTTAATATAAAGTAATTTATGAAAATCATATAAAACGATTCACTGGAATATCATGTTCTTTTATATCTGCAATCTTATCTACAATCTGAAAATCATAACACCATGCACAAGTAATACATGACAAGTCCTTAAGAAAATTATCATAATATCCTTTTCCATATCCTACTCTGTAACCTGCTTTATCAAATGCCAGTCCAGGAACAAAAATAACATCAAGTAAATTTGATTCTAACTGAACTTTTTTGATAGGTATTCTTATCTCAAATGAGTCATGCTCAAATTCTGTGTTTTGATTAATATTGACTGGAACTATTTTTATGTCACTAATATAAGGAACATAAACATTTTTTTTGTTTTCAAGTAAATAATCTATAAGCTTGGATGTATCTGTTTCATTCTTTATAGGTAGATATAACATGTAATTTTTGTACTTTGTTAAATCAGAATTTAAGAATCGGTTAAATAAGTTGTCTGACAAAGCACTTACCTGCTCTTTAGAAAGCAGATTTCTTTTTTGTGTCATATCTATTCTTAACTGTTTTTTAGTGTTCATATCTCAAAAAACATGTTATCAACATATTCATCAGTAAATTCGCTATCCTGGCTTAGTTCTATATACTCAGTAATTTTTCTGATATTCTCAATAGTTTCAATATTTGTTTTGTCAAGCAACAACATAGTTATACCAGTTAATGAAGTATTACCTGCTGGTATGACTTTTTCCTTGAGCTGTGGCGGTATAAGTCCAATACCTGCAGAACTTTCAACATTCATTACTGTGCCAAACCCGCCTGCAAGGTACAATTTATCTATTTCTGAGTATTTATAGCCAGATCTCTTAATTAAAATCTTTAAACCAGCAGCTATTGCGGCTTTCGCATTTTGAACTTCTCTGACATCCTTTTGAGTTAAAGTAATATTTTCAGCAATTTTAAATCCTTCAGTATCTTCCATCCAGCCTGATTCTTCAATTATTCCATTCCTTAACATCGAATAAATTGCATCTATAAGGCCTGAACCGCATATGCCAATAGGACTCTTATCACCAATTGTAGTGAAGGTGTTTGCATCATCATAGCTTACAGTATTTATTGCACCTTGTATACCAGCAACCCCGCAAGATATATTTGCACCTTCAAATGCCGGCCCTGCAGCAGTAGCGCAACATAATATCCTGTCCTTATTACCTAATACTATTTCACCATTAGTTCCGACATCTAGCAATATGCATGGTTTGTCAGAAGTATGTATGCCAGATGCTAATATTCCTGCTACTATGTCTGCACCTACATAACTTGCAATAGAAGCACATACCATAATTTTCCCTTTATTATTAATGTTAATAATTGATTTCAAAGTAACATCATCAGGACTAAAAAAATGAGTTTCAAGAGTAACAGGCGTAAAGGGTGCTACTCCAATTCCTGTTGGATCCAAACCCATAAAAAGATGAAGCATAGTAGTATTGCCAGCAATATATACTAAGTTGATTTGATTATTTGATAAATTATTACTTTTGCATAGTTTTGTTATCAATTCGTTTACTTCGTTTAATATGGTATCTTGAATAATCATTAAATTTTCGTGAGTCGAAGCAAATTGAATTCTGCTTATTACATCAGAACCGAATCTTGACTGCCTGTTTATATCCGATGTAACAGATATTCTGTTAGCTGTTTGAAGATCATACAAAGAAGCAGCAACAGTAGTTGTTCCAATATCTATAGAAACACCATATCCTTCAGTTATAAGCGGATTAACGACAATTTTGCTATTTGTTAGTCGATTATCAGTCATTATCGACTGAATAGCTTTTATATTTCTCAAATCAATAATCTGACCATCTGAAACATTTACAAAGCATGCAAGCCTGATATTATCTTTTCTTTCAGCTGGAGTCAAAAATTTGCTTTCGGAATCTGATATCTTACTATTATCATTGAGAAGTTTAATCTTGCATTTGCCGCATCTTTGTCCGCCACCGCATGGTGCAATAAAATCAATTTGTGGTATGCTCTTTATTAACGAATATATGTTTGGAGCACTTATTTTTTTGAAATCAAGTTCGAAGGTCTTTTCATCAGTTAAAATTTTTACAGTCATATCATTTCTCCTAACGGGTATTATAACTCATATACAAATCATTTCATATACATTTACTACAATTAGTTTATACTTTATTGTATAAAATTCTTATGATGATATAATTATTAGGAAGTATATTTAAGGAGAAGATATATGTCTCAAAAAGAAGTAAGAACACGTTATGCGCCATCACCAACAGGATTCGTACATATAGGCAATCTAAGATCTGCACTATATGAATATCTTGTAGCAAAAGCTAATAGAGGAAGTTTTATATTGAGAATAGAAGATACTGACCAGAAAAGATATGTAGATGGAGCTGTCAATGTTATATATGATACATTAAAAATTGTAGGAATAAATCATGATGAAGGTCCTGATATTGGAGGAAAATACGGTCCATATATACAGTCAGAAAGAAAGGATACATATCTTCCATATGCAAAGCAGCTTATTGATATGAAAAAAGCATATTATTGCTTTTGTACAGAAGAAAGATTGGACATTCTAAGAGAAGAAGCTGAAAAGAAAAAAGTTCAATTTAAATATGACAGACACTGTTTAAATCTTTCTTCTGAAGAAATTCAAAAAAAATTAGATAATAATGAACCATATGTTATAAGGCAGTTAA
>JAQVAJ010000327.1 GCA_028690885.1 Clostridia bacterium | reverse complement strand
ACTCTTGGTATAAATGTCTTATACCTCCAACCATTTATAAGTTCTTTGATCGTTATAAACCTGTTCATAGTCATATGATCAAGAATGCTTCTTGCCATAAAGAATTTTCTTGAACAGTATACATAAAATTTATGGTGGGGGAAAGGAGGGATTTTTTTCTTTTCCCCGTTAATTTTTAAATATCTCATCAATATTTTGGAGCTACATTAACAGTTTGAGGTATGAGGCCATCAAAAACAAAGTTGCCGTTTGCATCACTGCCTAATGAATATATTTCAAGCCCAGGAATTATGGTGTATATTCTTGAGAATACATCCCCCATTATCTCAATGCTTTCATCAGTCATATACTCTTCAGGAAGATTAACCGGGCCTATCTTAAATACATCCGGATTACCAGTAAGCTGATTGTTCTGTATGCTTACTGTGCCTGAGCTGTATATATTTACACTGCTTGGTAATAGAGTGGATAATTCTGATGGTATTTCATCTTTAAGATCAGGGAAAAGTTCGTCAAGTATTTTATCAACATTGAGTCTGCTACTGCCTTCCATAGTTCCATCAGGATTAATTTTAACTTGTACATCATCAAACCAGAAAAAATCTGGAGCAATTTCATTTAGCAATGCAGTTGCTTCCTGAGGGGATAATGTAAAAGTTCTTTGCTGGTAATCAGAAAATTCCCAGTTATAGTCTTCAATGTTTAATTCCTGATTTTTTGAGTCGTCCTTAAAATCCTGAAGTGCTTGTCCTGTCAAGCCATTAAAACTGATATTAATGCCTGTTTTTGCAAGAGCACTCTGATAATCCATTTGAGTATATTTCACACCAAGATTTTTTGGTCCGAAAAGCCTTATATTAGGTTTAAAGATAAGAAATGCCCCAACAGCAAGTCCAATAATTATTATAAAGGCCAAAAACACCTTTAATCCTGTATGCTTCTTTTTTGGAGGCATCATCATCTGCTGGTTCATAGGTGCATATTGATTCTGCTGTAAAGGTGGTTGTTGCTGAAGAGGAGGCATTTGCTGAGGCTGTTGCTGAACTTCAACCGGTGCTCCGCAACTCTGGCAGAATCTGTCTTGAGCTGTATACTGTGCTCCACAATTTTTACAATACATTTTATACCTCTTTTCTTTTAATTTAATAAATCAATGTTTTAGTTATTAACACTGGTTCCACATTTTCCACAAAATTTAGTATTAGGGGAGAGCGGTTGCCCGCAATTTCTGCATATATTTGCTGATTGGGAAATAGCTGTTCCACATACTCCGCAGAATTTAGCCCCTGATTTCAATGGTGCATTACATTTTGGACAATTGGTATTTGATGAATTGATTGCATTTCCGCAGTAAGCACAGAATTTAGTTCCTGGAATAATGGGTTTGTTACAATTAGGACATATATTATCCTTCTTTAAAACTACAGGTTTTCCACATGATGGACAGAACTTAGCATCTGGAAGAAGTTTGGTTCCACAATTTGAGCATGTGTTGTTTCCAGGTTGTATAACAGGAACCGGAGTACCGCAACCAGAACAGAATTTTGCATTTTCTTTAAGTAGCATACCGCATTTAGAACAATTCATAAAACCCCCCGCATTAAATTCTATCAAAATTTCTTTTCGCTATTACATATTTAATTGTAGCAGATTTGTGTGAGATTTCAATAAATGAAAACAAATTATCTTCTTTTCCATGTAATTGGTGACATTAAAGCAATTATGGGATATATCTCTAATCTACCTATAAGCATATTTATTATGAGTGTTATTTTTGAGAGTGCTGTAAAACTTGAATAGTTACCTAAAGGACCAGCTACTCTTAAGCCAGGTCCAATGTTATTTAGACAAGCAAGTACTGCAGAAATATTAGTGATCCCATCATGTTTGCCTAAAGAGAGCAGCATAATGGAAGATACTGCGATTATTATGTAGAGCACAAAATAATCAAGAACGCTTTTTTCCGTCTTAGAATCAATTATCTCTCCACTTAAGGTGATTGATGTTATTGATCTCGGACTAATTGTTTTTTTAATTGAATTTCTTATGCTTTTGAACAGAATTATAACTCTGCTTACTTTTATTCCTCCACCTGTAGAACCTGCACTTGCGCCAATAACCATTAAGAATAATATGGCAGTCTTTGAAAACATAGGCCATAGATCAAAGTTTGCTGAAGTAAACCCAGTTGTTGTAATTATAGATGAAACTTGAAAGAAACTTAGTCTCAATGCTTCTGATACATTAGAGTACATGGAATATATATTTATCATAACTACTATTGTTGTAATAACAATAATACCAATATACCATTTTAATTCTTCATTTTTATATGCTCTTTTGAAATTTCTTAAAAGAAGCATGTAGTAGATATTGAAGTTAACGCCAAAAAGTATCATAAAAATACTTATAACTATTTCCACATAAGCACTATTGTAATACGCTATGCTGGAATTCTTAATTGCAAATCCTCCTGTACCAGCTGTTGCAAAACTAGTTACTACACTATCGAAAAAAGGCATTTTTCCTGCAACAAGGAAGATTATAAGAAATAGTGTAAGTAATATATATATGCCATATAGTATTCTTGCTGACAATCTCATTTTTGCTACTAATTTACCAACAACTGGACCAGGTGCTTCTGCTCTTAACAGATGCATCATGCTCATGTCTGTTTTAGGTATTACTGCAAGTAAAAATACAAGCACACCCATGCCACCTATCCAGTGTGTAAAGCTTCTCCAGAAAAGTAATGAGTATGGTAATATTTCTACATTTTCGAGTATAGAAGCTCCAGTTGTAGTGAACCCTGATACTGTTTCAAATAAACTGTCAAGAAATGAGGGTATATAACCTGAAAAGTAGAAGGGCAGAGCTCCAATAATACTAGTTACAACCCATCCTAGAGATACGCACATCAACCCTTCTTTTGCAAATATTAAAGTGTTTTTCGGTTTAAAAATCTCAAGTGGAATACCTATTGCTAAAAATAATAATATCGGAGCGATAAATGGTAAATACATTTCTCTTTCCCCATATACTATTGCAACAATTAATGGAAGAAGCATTAATATTGCAGTAATATACAGTA
>JAQVAJ010000326.1 GCA_028690885.1 Clostridia bacterium | reverse complement strand
GCTGCTTTATTAGCAGATGAAATAGCTAAGGAAGCTGAATTCTTTTCATTTGGAACAAATGATCTTACACAGATGACTTTTGGTTATAGCAGAGATGATGCAGGAAAATTCTTAAATGCATATTATAACAATCAAATTTTAGAATCTGATCCATTTGCTAGACTTGACCAAAAGGGTGTAGGTAAATTAGTTAAAATAGCATCTGATCTTGGAAGAGAAGCAAGAAAAGATCTTAAATTAGGTATTTGTGGAGAGCATGGTGGTGATCCATCGACTATTGAATTCTGTTACCTTACTGGGTTGAATTATGTTTCATGTTCACCATACAGAGTACCTATAGCACGTCTTGCAGCTGCGCAAGCAGTTATTAATAACAGATAAGTTTATACTTGTACTAAATATAAATAATTAGAATCAAGTAAAAGGAACCGCTTTATTTAGCGGTTCTTTTATTTTAATTTTAAATACTTTTTTAATAAACATGTTGAAGTGTATAGTAATATGTGTTATATTTCTTAAAGACTTTGCCGAATTGTGTAATGGTAGCACGTCTGACTCTGGATCAGTTTGTGAGGGTTCAAATCCTTCTTCGGCAGCCAAAGAATGTAAAGGGGGAATACATTCTTTTTTTTTAGTAAAATTTTTCTAAAAATAAGATTTCTTCAGAAATCCTACTGCAAAAATCATATATATCTTTATTCTTAATTAATTTTTTAAATACTCTATATACTTTTCTTTTAAATTTTTTCTGAATTTGGATTTCAGCAATATCATTAAATTGTAATGGACAAATGTTTTTTGCTCTTAAATCAAAATCAACTTTTAACTTCGAATCAATTATATATGGAAATAAAGGAAAAATCCTACATGATAGTGGTCTGTGTTCTCTTTGACAAATACCATCACATATAAGCAGGGGAATGTCATTTTTTATATAAGTGATTTTATTTTCCCAATGACTTCCAATGAAGATTTCTTCATATGGAAAAAGATACATTCCGTCTTTACCTTTACAGCATCTGGCATTACATAATTCACCGCAATCGAATAAAAGAGGAGTCAATCTGTCAAATGACTTATATGCGTTATCGTACATTCTGTATATTAATTTTTCTGAGATTTTCTTTTTCATATTATGCAATTATAGCATAAATTTACTATATTGCTTATTATAGTACCATATGATATCATATTTATGTAAACAGACAAGCAACACGCAACAGGATTGTACATTGTACAATGCTTAAATTTAATAATATTAATAAAGAAGGCTGGTAATTGAATATGACTAAAAAAATATACCCTGATGAGTATTATAAAAAAAAGGCCATAAAATTAGTAGTCGCACATCTTCGAAGAAAGCTTGAAGATATGGAACACAAAGAGGCTGGAACATTTGAATCATGGCTGACTAATATGGATTCACTTTTAGAAAAAACTGAATTCGTAATGGCGGAGTATGTAGAGCAAAGGAAAGAGCTTAATAATCTTATCGATCGACTTTATGATGTCGACCTACGTTATAAGGTTAGGGATTCATGGAATAGTTTTGGCAAGAGCCTTGACAAAAAAGCACCTACAAAATGATTTGTGAATATCTTTTAAAGTTACGATGAATTCTGCAGAAAACTATGTTTTGTGCATATTTTTGTTGATTATAAATACTTTTTGCTGTAAAATTAAATAAATAGTATGAGGAACAAAAGATAAAATGATAAAAAAATTACTAAGGGCACTTCTAATTTTAATCTTACTGCTTATTCCAATTAAGGTAATAGCAAGCCAGGATATATATTCAAATTGTGAATATGAGATTATTGATGATGTCAGATATATCAAATTATCTTCTGTCGCAATTGTTCATAAGCTAACTCTTCAATGGAGTGATTCAGATAAAAGCGTCAGAACAACATATAATGATAAAAATTTAATCTTTAGTACCAATAATAACATAGTATATATAAATGATGATATATACTATTTTGGTGAAATAAAGCTTATTAAGGGGTATACATATGTACCTCAAGATGCTACTGTTATTTTTAATCAAGGTTATACTGCATATCTTCTAGACGAACCTGTTGAGTACAAATATATTAATGGCAGAGTAACAAAGATAGAAGTAGAGAAAAATAATATAACAACCTCAGTTATTAAAAAATATTTAATAAATCAAATGGAATATTTCTGTATTGATGAATTAGCTCAGTTTTTTAATATCGAACCAGTTAAAGCACATAACAATGATTACATAATGTTAATGAACAATGAACATGAAGTATATTTCTATGTTCAATCAGACAATATCAATTTAAATGGAACAAATATTACAACTGATAACATAATTTATATGGATAACAGATATTATGCCCCGAATAATCTTCTCGATTTTTTAATTGAAACTTTTGTAACAGATTATAATAATGAAACCGATAATCCTACTAGTAGTTCAGAAGATGAATCACTATACACAACATATATATTTGATGATACATCTGTAAAATATGTAAGCATGAAGCAGGTTTCAGACATTGCTGGTTATAATTATCAGTGGTACTATATGAACCGATATGCAATTATTGAAAGAGATAATGATAAGTTTTTCATATTAGTACCTTCCAGTATAATTATGAAGGATGATCTGCTTTATAAACAATATAGCATTAAAGAAGATAATGATATTGTATATATTGAATATAGGGCACTTGAAGTATTTGGACTTATACACAAAGATGATATTGAAGATCCTGCAAATGAAGTTTTACCAGATGAAGATGATCAGAATCCATCAGAATCTGATTTAGAAACAAAATTACCTTCAGGATATATACCAATAAGACAATTTGCTGAATATATTAACGGCACTGTAATGTGGGATAGTGAAAATTTTAGTGCAATACTTACACATAAAGATACAGAATATACCTTTGATACAAGAAATTTTAAAATTTATGTAAATGAAATAGAAGTTCATGGTTATGATTTCAAATTTGAAGATGGCATTACACATGTAAATACAAGCTTAGAAGAATTAATAAGTTCAACAAATATACTTTATAAAGAATATGAAGAGTATGATTTGATATATATAAAATCACCGACAGCAA
>JAQVAJ010000325.1 GCA_028690885.1 Clostridia bacterium | reverse complement strand
GCCCTTCATATATGATACTGCCAAACCTGCTCTTACAAAATTAAGTATCTTATCTCTTACATCATCTGGTATTTCATTATCATTGGCATCCTGTACATCTTTTCCATATATTCCGAATGCAGGAAGTCCTTTCTGGCTGTGTGCTGCAAGTACTGCTGCAAGATATACCGCACCAGGACGTTCAGTACCGTTAAAACCCCAAACTGCTTTTGGCATATGAGGATCCATATCCATTGTCTCGCTTCCATAACACCAGCAACGGGTTACAGTTAACGTCAAACCAACTCCTTCTCTTGCGAACTTCTCTGCACATGCTGCTGCTTCTGCTACATTTCCAATACATGTATCTGCAACAACGCATTCCACAGGCATACCATTAGGATACTTCAGATTTTGTGAAATTAGTTCCGCTGCGGCATAAGCCATACCCATTACAACAGGCTCAAGCTCTTCTCTGACGCCTCTTCTTCTTCCATCGATTGTCGGCCTTATGCCTACTTTTGGCAAAGTGCCTTTCAATCTTTCCACATTACTGTTCATGATCATTTCCTGTACCATTTCCTTTCGTATATATTAATTGATAGTTACATTTACCAGCTGGAGCCTCCACCGCCTCCGCCGCCTCCGCCGGAGAATCCTCCGGAAGAGAACCCGCCTCCGCTACTTGTTGATGGAGCTTTAGCCATAGAGGCTGTTGTCTGATTTAGACAGCTGTTCATTCGAGACAATAAGTATACTGTCGAGAATGTTCTCATGTTATATCCATGATACCACTGTGGAGGCTCAACTACTATGCTTTCAAACTTTTTACCCCATTTCTTTTCCAAACCAAGTACTATTGCATAAGGAAGGACGTTATAGAAGTATTTCGGATTCTCGTCAATTAACATCTTTATCCTGTCCATTTCAGCTGTTGCAATAAAGTCTTTAAATCCAAGATAATGCTCCATCATTTTCTGACCATACTCAGATCTCTTCTTCATTGCCATAGAATATGCCAAAGCTATGGCTGTAATAAAAGCGATTATGAAATACGCTATTGAATAAGTTGTAACATCATAATATGGGTAAATTGAGGCAAGCATCAAATCTGCGATACTTGCAGATATTACTAAAAGTATCGTAACCAGTACCGCAATTAGAAATTTCTTGAAATTACCAGTTATATTCCACTTATTCTCCGCAGAAACATACAGTCCTAAAATCATACCGTAAAACATACCATAAAAAATGGTTAATGGTATCATAATTGCAGCTTCTTTAAACTCAATCCATGATATTATGAGGAATACTACAAAAGGTATTACGGTAATAAGAGCTGATTTTGCCCGATTCTTAAGAGAGTCTTTGGATACCAGTTCCCTGTCTTTTCTGAACACATACTTTATTTTCTGCTTTATAACTGGTATCGCGGTATAGAAATGGTCTTTCAAATCGTTTGTCGAAACAGTATTATTCACACCATATTCAAAAAACTTGTCAAACATATACTGCTCATATTCATTGTCGAATTTCGGTTCTTGAAGTTTTGTGAATTCATAACTCCATTTCTTATCGGTAATTTCCAGATATCCTTTGTCTGCCCAGTAGAAAATTAATGATGTTATGTCTTTGTTATCAATAACACCGTCAATTATATATCCCGCTTCTGCAGGAGACTGGCCTTTTACCGGATAAAATTCAGGTGCAGCAAAAAGCTGGTCATCTTTTCCTTTTTTATACCACTGTAAAACACAGTAAATCAGTACCAGAACCGCTATCGGTGCTGTTATGGCTATAACAGGAATGTCTATACCGTCTATAGGACGTTCGTTTACAAAATAGCCTTCAGGTAATTCCAATGCAAGCGTAACTCCCTGATATGAATAAAGATCGGAAACTTCGCCTCTTATAGTATTTCCAGTAACAGTATAATCAACATATTTTGATGTACTGTATCTGTCTCCGTATGTAATGGATATATTGTCTTTATCAAATGATTTTGGCATATTAACTGCAAATGTAACATTATTTACATCGCAATCCCAGTCAGTACCCAGTATATTATGATAAATCTTATCGTAATTCTCATTACCATCATCCCCATAATCATAGTAGTAGGATATGGTATATTTGACCTCTCCTTTTACATACCTGTCTGCATCACCAATACGTATGGCAATATATTCTCTTGATGATTCAACAGAATAAGTCGTATCAACATATATGTTATCTATATGTACTTTTCTGTTCTCAAAAACAGTAGGAATTGTACGTATTATCCCATGTTTTCCATCAGCAGTGAAAACAGCTGTAATATTCTCTGTAATGTATAGAACATTATTTTCCTGAACATCAATAATCGTATCATAACTGGATATATGATAACCGTTAACATCATACGCATAAACGTGCGAAAAAGCGCATATCAGTAAAACTGACAGCGCTATAAGTGCTATACTTCTATAAATAACAATCTTTTTCATTCTAATTAAAAACTCACTTTTACGTTCTGGCGTTCTTCTTCCATAACTTCATAATAAGGCTGTTTTTCAAATTTGCAGATTGAAGCGACTATAGAACTTGGTATTGTCTGAGTCTTTGTATTGAAATTCTTGACTATAGCATTGTAGTACTTCCTTGCGCTTGCTATTTCTGATTCAATACCAGAAAGCTGAGACTGTAAATCCAAAAAGCCCTGATTTGCTTTAAGGTCCGGATAATTCTCTGCTATTGCAAAGAGACTTTTCAAAGCACCTTCAAGAGCTGTTTCATTTGCCTGAGACTCTGCTGATGTCTTGCTCTGCATTGCATTAGCCCTTGCTTCAACAACCTTTGTAAATGTCTGTTCTTCATGCTTAGCATAACCTTTAACTGTTTCAACAAGATTTGGAATGAGATCGTATCTTTTCTTGCAGTATACGTCAACAGTCGCATTTGCTTCTTCATACTTGTTTCTTAATGAGATAAAACTGTTATATGCAGCTATAAAATATACTGCCGCTAATAGTATTACCCCTAACACTACATAACCTAATATTGTCCAACCCATTTTATTTACCTCCGTTTGACTCAATTATATATTACTTATATTCATCATACAAATAATATTTTTTGCGTTTTTTGTGC
>JAQVAJ010000007.1:11642-14417 GCA_028690885.1 Clostridia bacterium | reverse complement strand
TTACTTTAATATTCAGACATTTATCACAAGATGATAATATGAAATATGATTATGGATATATAAAAAGGAAAGCTGATGATTTAAGAATTACAAAACTATTAAATTATATTAAAGCAAACTACAAAAATGATATATTACTTAAGGATGTCGAGAAGAGCCTGTTCTTGTCACCAAGACAGATAAACAGAATAATGATAAAAAGATTCAATTGCACTTTCCATTCATATCTATACAACTATAGGATTGAGAAAGCAAAAAAACTGTTAAAAAATTCTGATATGACAATTGAAGAAGTTGCGTATGATTCTGGATTTTCAAGCCACTATTACATGTATCAGGTTTTTAAAAAAGAAGGAATAGGAACACCTTTGGATTATAGAAAAAGCAGCACCTGAAACAGATGCTGCTGATTTTTGTAATGCAATTTCGAGTTAAGTTAATAGACTGAAAATTCCAATGTTTTTTCCAGATAATCATCTACATACAGCTCAACAACATAACTGCCTGTAGGGAAATTCGAACCAATTCGATCAATACTGAAATTTACCCACGCATCATAATTAATGTACAGAGGATCTGTTACTACCGATTCAGCAGAATCCAGATGATACCATACAGCTACAATATTTGCTCCATCATCAACATTCTTAATAAGCGCCGCTATGTATATAGTCGATTCTGTACTAGAAATGCTTTTAACCTTATTTAAAGGTTCAGACGTTGTAGGGTCTAATGAAGTTGATATGTATGCCTGTTTTACATTGGACATTGTGAAACCACCGTTCATCCAGACTACAAAAACGATTCCGATAATTACTAATACTGCAATAACTGCAATAATAATTCCTGCTTTACTTTTTTTTGGTTGCTGATACATTGGTGCAAACTGGTTGTTTTGCAGAGGTGGTCTTTGCTGATACTGCCCTGGCTGTTGCAGGGGAGGCATCTGCTGGAACTGACCTTGCTGTTGAAGTGGCGGACGTTGCTGGAATTGCCCAGGTTGTTGCTGTTGTTGATTATACTGGTTTGGTTGTTGTTGATTTGATAATGGATTGCCACAATTTACACAAAACTTTACATTATCATCATTACGTGTACCGCATTTAGGACAAAACATTCTTTCTACCCCCTTGTTTTGATTAAAGAATACGGCAACTAGTGTTTTTCACCGTTTAAATATATCCTTTAGAATAATTTTACCATGAAATAGAACAATGCAATAGTAAAAAATATAATATTATATATACATTTTTTAATTCATCATACATTTTTATATTTGGTCTTGGTATTATCTTGTTATTTGCACTATTTGCTTATAACCTGTGGTGAAAAACTGATGATATGTTTAAAAGTCATATCTGCAAGTTCATCAATTGATAATATGTCCATCCCGAATATCGAGGTATTTAATTTGTTGTTGACAGGTTTTGTCCATGTATGCGGTATATGTTCAATTCCTTTATTCATCCCTATGATTGACCCAACGGTAGCTCCATTACAGTCTGTGTCAAATCCTGCTTGTACTGCCATGCAGATTGATTTTGCAAAATCATTGTTACCATACAGTAATGATGCAATTACAATACATGTATTGGATATAGCATGACACCAGTGATGACCTAAATGCTCATCATATTGTTTGTGGATGTTTTTTATGCAGTCTTCCGCTGAAACTCTGCTATTATACTGATTTATTATTCCAACTACTGCTTTGTATAATCTGCAAGTTGAAGGTATCTGATAGAGTGCATATTTTATTGTCTGCTGTATATCATCACAGCAGGCTGCACAACTTATGATTGCAGCTATAAGCATGGAGGAATAAATACCGTTTTTTGTGTGTGATATTCTTGCATCCCTCCATGCCATATGTGCCGCTTTTTTCAGGTTACCCGGGTTGATGTATCCATAATAGTCAACCCTTATCTGTGCCCCAATCCATTCTCTAAAAGGATTTTTGTATAAAGCTGTCTGCGGTGGCAGAAAACCTTTTACAAAATTTAAGTATGCTACTCTTTCAGCAGTGCAATACGCACTTTTTGGTTGTTTATCCAGCCATACTTTGGCAACATCCTCTGAAGTGAAGTTATCTGTATAGTTTTCAATTATAACGTTCGAAAGAACGGTATAGTTGGTATCATCATCTATTGGAGCCATATCTATACTATCGGCAAAACAGCGGTTTCTCAAATTGAATTTGTACTTATCATATATCTGCTCATTCATATCTGATCTTAAAAGATATCTGTGCATAGGATAATTACCTGTTTCCTTTAAAAGAGGTATCAGTTCATCTGTCTTTATTCCTTCAATCGGTTTACCTAAAAGACATCCGCAAATTCTTCCCATCCACGCTCCAAGTAGTTTCTTTTTTAACACTTTTTCATTTATGGTCTTAAATGGGTATATATAATCTGGATTGCAAAGAGAATAAATTGATGATAAATCATCTGGTTCTTTGAACTTAAAATCATCTATTGTATTTGCATTCTGTATTATGGTATGAATTATATCTGCAAGCTGTTCCTTTTGCATACTGGTTTCCAGCTGACTGACGCTATCTATAAGGTTTTTATATTTACATACATCTTTTCCTTCATCTATTGATTGAATGTATTCGACATTTAACTGGGAAGAATACAATTCCCACCAGTGAAGGGATGAATAGCTTGGTTGAATTTCTTTTTTTACACGAAATTCCTCAGAAGGGTCATTACTGCCTATTCCAAGAATGTGATCGACTGATACATTGAATATTTTACTGATCTTTATAAG
>JAQVAJ010000007.1:9955-11542 GCA_028690885.1 Clostridia bacterium | reverse complement strand
GTTGCCATCAACTGTTATTCCGGAAAAGTATTTGTTTCCTTTATGAGTAATATTCCATTTACCTTTTCTAACCCAAAGATTTTTTACTGATACGGAAGAACATGCATCGGGTATGATAGATATTGTTCCAAAATCTGTTATAACTCCCGCTGCTGATTCCAATATCGTTCTTAAAATTCCGCTTGAACAATTACAGTTCCAAGCCTGGCCGTGCTGCTTCCATCCCTCGATGTAGTCCGCTGTATCCAGTTCCAGTAATTCCATTGCAGCTTTATAGTTTTTCCACATTCTGTCTGTCAAATTCAAATAGTGATTTACAGCAGCCGAGCTTCTCTTATAATCTTTTGCTATCATAAAACCAAGTCTTACTAATCTCATCGCATAAATATCCCAGTGAGGATACCATGAATGGTGAACACTTTCAGTATCTCTGTTTTTATCATATAAAGGCAAGACCCTGATACCCATTGGGTGAATTGCATTTTGATTAATAAAAGTTGCTATCTGTTCTATTTTCTTCATAAATAAAATCTGACCAAAATTCGTGTATGCACCCATATATGCATATAGCGGAAAAGTATTATTCTGGCTGCCATCTTCATTTATGCTATCTGCTATAGTTCCATGCTCTGTATTATAAAAATCATCTATGTAGTTCTTTTCAATATTTGTATGTATATCATGAGCCTGTTTTTCAATTGTATTATCATTAAGTAATGATGCCAATTGTTCCATTATACGGGCAGCTGTATAGAATGTGCCAGTTTCCATAGCGGTTCTGCTGTTTTCGTGTCTGCCAAGAGCCTTAAGGTTGTCAGGATAAAAGCCAGGACCGATTATATAACCTTTTGAGTCTGCTTTTTTTAATAGACCATTCCATATCTGCTTAATATCTGGATATATTTTTTTAAGGAAATCCAAATCCTCTGAATCCTTGCAGTACTGATAAGCTAACGTAATCATTAGGGCATCTTCAGAACAGAAGTGCATTGTCTGCATAACATCATAATTTCTGTCATATCTGTGTGGTACTGAACCGTCAATCCATCTATGTTCAAGTATAAATGAAATTATATTTTTCTGACCTTCATAATCATTCCATTTATTCATCTCAAATGCAGTAACAAGATTATCCCAGCCCCATACCCAGTAATAACTGGAAGAAGATGCTCTTGTCATTGAGCTATCTTTTTGCTTAGCTGACTCAATATACATTGGAATACAAGATATAAGATGTTCTGTATCAGAATGATTATCAGTCTGAATTGATAAAGGACTACTTAAAAATCTTGAATATCTGGAAAACTGCATATTTTCAATAGCCTTGCTGTTTCTAATGATATAATCAGCATTACTAATAGAGTCTTCAAAGCTGTCTGCAAAGCTAATACACAAGTCGATATATGATTCACTAATTTTAGGAGTCAGCTCAATAATGTTCGAGTTTCCAGATTTGGAAATCTTTATATGGCTGTTACAATGAATAGCCATATAGCATGCGTTATCTATAAACAGTTCATTGCTTCTTATAATATCTTCATCAGGTAAGGGAAGAATATCCAGATTATTGACATCAATCCAGTCTTG
>JAQVAJ010000007.1:0-9855 GCA_028690885.1 Clostridia bacterium | reverse complement strand
CATTTAATATTCCTTATACAGTTCATCAGCGTGAACTTTATCCACATTGTCCAAATCAATTGTAATAGTTTCATTGTTTTTAGTCCATTGTATTGTTGAAAGATTGGATAACAGTTGTGTATTTTGTGTCACTTTATCCTTATGAGCAGTTATAAAAGTTATGACTTTTGAGTTTGGGTTACAGAAATTTCTTAATATTTGAACATTTTCAGCCATTGGTTTAATAGGTTTTTCCCACATCCAGCGATATTTCTTCCAGTCTGATGCAAAAGCTTTTTTGAATGAAGGTTCATCAAGACCAAGATATCCCCAGTCATATATATTAGATTTTGTGCAGTTGAAAACCCATGCAGTAGCATTAACATCAAACTGGCCTATGAAACTGAATTTATTGTTGTCTTTTTCATAAGAACTTGTCATAAACAGAAAATTCTGTTCAAAAGGAAGATTTCCTGTTACTTCATCAATTACTACCAAAGAAGCTTTGTTATTCAAATAAATTAAACTTCTTTTCCATTTGTGTTTTGGAATATCATATGGAACAGACTGATACCTGAAGTTCCATGAACTATCAGTTACAGGAAACCAAGGCCATTTTTGAATATTGGAAATATCGGTTTTAGTAACTATTACAGATACATTTTTCCCATAGCAACTGTATATGATATCACCTCTTGCCTGGTCTGTATTCATATTAATGCTTACCCTGTTATGCATGAAAGAGGCATCACAAGCGGGAAAATACTGGCTTCCGATATCTGCTAAAACAGGTACGTTGTATTCATACCACAATATACTTGATTCATCGTGATCATAGTGCATGGAAATATCTCCGCTTTTAATGCTTAAATAGCTCTTTTTTGTCTTTATAACTGATCCAAAACCTTGATATTCTGAATATGAATGATTTTTATCTTTTGCTGATGGAAGTGAATTATTACAAAGCAGCAACATTTTAAAAGTAGAGTTCAATTCACCTCCAGGGCAGATTACAGGATTACCCGCTTTGTTCCATGCTCTTATCATTCTTTTAGAAAACGCACTGGATTTGGTTATTGAACCAGCCCATGCGAATATATTGGAAAAAGCCTGTGACCAGTAGTTTGCGGCGGTATCACCAATTGTTGGAAGCATGTGAGCGCCATAGCGCATATCGTAACAGGTCTGAATATCTGCCAAAAAGTCTAAAGTTTTTCTGAATTTGTAATTTTTGAAAAAATCCTTATATCCGCTGTTTTTAAGTGCTGCAAACAAAGTGATTAAATAGTTCATCGAATAGGCCTGATAATTTGGAGCTTCAATCCAGGCTCCGCTTTCTTTAATACAATAATCCAACTCTGTAGATGCTTGCCTTTGTACATATCTTATTACAACAGGACAGTCTTCATAATTATTTAATAAACACGCACATATTCCTAATGCAGAGAATCTGTCACTATGGAAGTTCCTGTTTCCCATTTTGAATCCATTCTTCCTGTCAGGCCAGTAATCTCTTGATTCCATTGATTTCATCAAAAAAGCGAATGCTGAATATATGAAACGTTTATCTTGGGAAGAGTATTGCTTAGAATTGCATGTAAGGTCATAGTCTATAGCTATAAGCCTTAAAGGCCTGCTTAAACGGATACAAACCACTTCATGTAAAGAATATCCAAAACAAGTAAGAAGCTGTATTCGTGATTCCAGCCAGATACTTATGCATTGTTTTGCTTTTTTTGCATATAATTCATCTTTCAAAGCCATATAGACGCCTGCAGGATCAAAACCTGTTGAATCATCTTTGTGATTCATTAAGGTTTTATACATCCAGGGCCAATTTTCTATTCTGCTTCTCGTATCCTTAATGTCATCCTCATCTGCTAATAATCTTGGGGTCAAGTTTATGTTGTCAGGTATTTTAGACATCCAATTCAATGTATCAGTTAAATTAGGGCCGCCGTAAATTGCACAAAGCCGGTCTGCTCTGTATACATTTTTTATTGGATTGTTTAGCATGTAATCCCAGTTTTGGTATTTGGTAGATAAATCTATTGTAATTTTTTCTTCTTTTAATGCTGCATCTGTTAATGACAAAACCCATTCTTTACTTCCTTTTGCTCCTTTGCTTTCAATGCCTGTTCCATTTATAGTATTAGCAAGAATATGGTTTTGTGAAGGATTTTCCCATCGACCTGGCTTTATTGGCACTATGCATAACAAAGAACAATCGTCCCAGTACTGTATTAATGTAGCAGTATTTATGTCCCATGTGTAAAAAGGCTGCATAAGTACAGGTTCATTGGATAATTTTGATGCATATATTATTCTTTTCCATTCATCTGTTTCTCCCATTTCCTTTAAAGGAGTATGCATCCTTGCATAAGTGTTTTTTGCAAAAAATGAAGGGAAGGATAATATGAGGCTAAGTTTATTATTAGTATTATTTATTTCGTGGATAATCAGTTCACTGGATTTTGAATATGTAAGAATATCAATTTGATAAATACCTTTTTCAAAAAAATTGTATTTAATCGATACTTTCGCATGAAGAGTAGAATTTTTAATACTGACTTTAACTTCTGATTTTTCTATGTGTCCAGTAAAAGTACCAACTCCTTCAAGTTTGTCACTAGAAACAGATAGTATTGGAGAAGGAACATCATTTTTTTCATATCTTCCGTTTTTAGGTATGACAAGTTTTAGATTGCCATTAGATATTTCTATATTGCTTTTTGTTCTTTTTAAAGATAAACATTTACTTTTTCTTTGTGACTTAACTAAATCTTTTTTTTCTATATACATCTTTTTAATTTCGTATGGATAAAGAGATACATTAAGCCCCAGTTCAATATAATTGTTTTGAAAAGATAAGAAATCAGCATTAGTAATATTGTCCAGTGAATCATAAAGTGAAAGACTTTTAATATTTATGTCCTTATCCGGATTGCATGGTATTTTAATCTTTGTGTATTGATTTGGCCAGTATATTCCGAATGGTTCTTCTATCTTGAAGTCTATCCGATTCATACACCCTCCATAACATTGATTGTAAAGCATATTTCATCTTTCTGTTTATTTCTATTAACTGCTCTTAAGATGAACTTGTTTATTCCAATGTCATCTAAATCTGCAGTTCCATAAAGATATCCGTCATAGGAACGAACTTTTAACCAAGAAGGACCTTCAAGCTCAAAGGTAATTATATCTGCATCAGTGTAATCTGTGTACATAGGATTATCATCAGTACGGTTAAAACGCATTTTCCCAATTGTGGATATGCATTTGATATATGATGAATAAGCACAACCTGAATAAGCGTAATTGCTTATCGATTCTACATTAATCCAAGGGTGGGGAAGTGCAATAAAATCTGAACTTAAACTTTTCGTTCCCAATTTGTCTACTGCTATAACTCTGTAGCAGTATTTAAGATTGTCTATCAGGTTATCAGAAGTAAGTTTAATTGATGTAGCTTTGGTTTCGGTTATATAATTTTTCGGACAAACAATTTTCTTAGCAGTCATGTCAGTTCTGTTAATATTTATGGTGTAATCTGATTCAGATGGAATAAATGCCAGTTCATTTGAACTGTAAATCTGATAATGTGATACCAGTTTATCTTTTATCCAGCTAAGTGTAATATCCCTGTCTTTTATGTTAAGGGTTATTCCTTCAGGTTTTTTTGGAGCTAAATATGTAAATTTCATAATTGCGCTCCACGGTCCCCATATTCCGTATCTGTTTTTAGATCTGACTTTCCAATAGTATTGTATATCTGGCTTCAAAATAGATGCGCAATGTATTTCAACCGAAGTCTTTTGTGTTACCTGATGGAAAATCGGAGCATATGGTATTATACATTCAGGTTCTTTGCTTAATATAAATTCACAATTAACAGCATCATCTGCAGACCACTCGAAAATGCCCTGAGGCTTTTTTTTCAGAACAGGTGCTTTTGGTCTTGGCATTGAAGACTGAATGTATTCATGAGTGATTCTGAGTTTTCCCTTATCTGCTTCAATCTGAAGATTGTTTATTCCAGAAACTAAAGAACACATTGTTACTCTGTTTGCTTGGAAAAAGAGGGTAATGGAATAAATTCTATATTGCGCTTTAAATGCTTTAAATCTTATGTAATTGCTGTTTTGTGAATTATTAAGCGATTTAGTTTTTTTGTTTCCAAAATATGCACAGAATTCCTGTCTTTTTAAATATTCAAAAGTTTCATCAGTGTAATCTGTAGATATATTTAATGAACCTTTATATAACCTTCCTTCTATCAATATTCCGGTTATTGGATATGGGCATTGTGCAAGATACCATGCGTCTGCTTTCGCTTCACATGAGAAAACATTGCCCTCTGTTTTCATTTTATTAAGTTCAAAAAAGTTTTTAACAAATTCATTTCTTTCAAGATTAATGATCTTTTTACCAGTTAATATATTTGCATGAGGACGCAAT
This sequence comes from Clostridia bacterium, assembly GCA_028690885.1. Lineage (GTDB taxonomy): Bacteria > Bacillota > Clostridia > DUPQ01 > DUPQ01 > DUPQ01. The sequence continues at coordinate 5,415 of JAQVAJ010000007.1, read as the reverse complement.
GGCCCTGTATATGTACCGTTAAAAGAGTATGTGAATTCCATTTTTTCTTTTGGTTTTAAGAAGTAACCCATAGTATATGGGTCTGAATAATCTTCAGCCCATCCGTCTATCCATCCATCTTTATAGCCTATCATGCTTGCAAGCTCATATACTGATTCATCTGAAGCTCGGTGTAATAAATACGGGTCTTCACATAATTCTGAATATGTACATATATCGTCATCTTCACTTGGTATCACTGAACCGTGAAAAGGAGCGCAACCTCCATATAGAGCATCAACATATGTATCTTTCATATTAAGTAAAAGCCTTAGAGCAGCGTGGCTTCCATTACTCAAACTTCCTGTTTTTGCAGGGATTCCTGCAGACTGAGCAAGCAGGGAAAAGAGACCGTTAAAACTACCGCATGCTCCTGAACCCATAGAGTTAAGAAAACGAATAGCAGAAAATTTGCCATCGTTTTTGAAACTGCACTGAGGCCAAGTAATTCCCTTTAGCATATGTTTTCTTGTAAAATCCCATATTGCATATGCTTTAGATGTATCGGTATCACATCCTTTAAGTATACTGTTAAGAAGGGAAGGCATGTTTGAAAAGTCCATGTCATTATTTTTAAAACCATAAATATATATATCTTTTTTATCATTGTTTTCAATTGTGTACTTTATATTATTTTGAAATGCTGGTTCATCACTTGGCTGAATTGAAGTATTTTTAAAATCAATATTTGATAGATTATCAATTGAATAGGAAAATATCGATTTTTTTGTACGTATATTCCTGCTTGTTGATATTACATATCTCCAGCCGATATTTGTTAACATAGCATTCTCCGGTGTATCAGCATCAAAAGATATATTTTCGTTGTTCTTGAACGTAATTTCAATTTTTTTACCATCAGACTTTATGCTCTCAATCCTGCTTTTATTTTCAAATGGCTTTTCGGGTTCAAGTTTTGGATTAAGATAATCTTTTGCATACATCATATATGACTTGTTTTTTTCGACATGATGGTCAAGATACATTTGTCCTAATATATTTTCTGATTCATCAATTACTGTTATGACGCTAGGTTCAATTATACCATTAGGTTGTGTTGCTACATATATATATCCTTGAGTGTATGCTACTGAAAACGGAGCATTCAGTACTGGTCCAAAAGGTTTTACAATATCTTTTTTAATTAATAGTAATCTGTGATAATAGCAGTCAGTTGCAAGATATGAGCCTTTTTTAAATTCAACTAAGCTTGTAATTTTCCCAAAAGTGTCTGGATATGCGCTAACATAAACGTGCTCAGTTTTATCAGGAAGAATAACTTTTCTATTTTCCTCATCCCAGAATGCTTTCTCTTCTTCTTTTGAATATATGCATACATGTGCCATATCGGTACCTCATTTTATGTTTAAATCTTATCACGATTGATATGGCATATCAATTTAATAAAAACTTTTTGGTATTTATAAATACTTATCTTGTAACTATTTTCGAATAAATATGATTATTATCGTTAAAGATTATCTTGTCCTTATATACGCACATATTTCGACAGAATATGGGTTCGGTTGCTAGGGGCTTCAATGTATCTGCATCAAAAAATGCAGTTGATTTTGAACTCATTGACATGCATATCAACATATTGTTAATTATCCCTATAATGCTGAACATTCTTGGAAAGGCTCTTTTTCTTTCTTTTAGTTCAGTTAATGTATCTAAATCGAATTTTTTAATGGACATGTCTGAAGATGCAGTATAAATAAATTTGTCATGAACCAACACATCTTTGCAGTTTTTTTTATGTGCTTTTATAGCATCTTCCAGTTTAAAAGGAGACTTCCTTATTCTTAAAAGCTGAGCATCTACATTTCCGGCATATATATATTCATCTTTTTCCGTCATGTCCCACATACTGGAATCACATATATTGAAATTTTCAATTTTTCCAGAATTAATATCTAGAACAGCAAATCCGCCATTTCTAATACCCATGTAGACCTTTTCTTCATCACAGCATACACCTGTTATATCTGATGAGAGATCTTTTCCGATTTTCCATCTTCTTGTTCTTTCCAGAGTTGATTTTGAAAACTCATGGATTGTGCAAAACTGACGTACATACAAATATTTGCTATTAAAAATAATCCTTCTTGAAAGACCACTTTGTCTGAATCTATATGAACTGGTTGTTATATTTTTTGATAAAAGGTTGTATGAAAATAATTTATGGTTATCAAGGACATACAAAACATCATTATCGATTGCCATGAAGGTATTTATGCTGCTGATATCTGTAATCACTTTAATATCCAAAATAACCTCCTTGTGTAAATTATTATAACATGAAATCGTAAGTTGTTCAATTGTAAAAGAGCACAAAATAACATAATATTTATATGTAATATATTATGATATCTTGTGAATATTAAGATTTATTAATCAGATAAGCTATATTTTTTCAATAAACAGATAAGAATCTGTGATTTTTTTCGTGTGTATGATCAGTCATTCACCGTTAATTCATCAAGTCTACGCTTTCTTAGATTTCTTGCATCTTTTTTAATAAAGAATGCTGGTATTAAAACAATCAGTGTTACTATTCCTGCCCATAAAAACAGTTCATGAGGATATAAGAAGCTGTTAGCGTAAGTCGGTTTTAATAAAATAAACTCAGCTGTAGGGGCTAGTGCCACAGAATTTATAATTATCGGAGCTATAAGGCTTGCTAATACCATTGGCATCATAATTACCAAAATCATTTTTATGCCCTGATAACATCCTGCTCTTCCTTTTGGCATATAATCTCTTGCTGTAGCATTAAACAATCCAGCCATCATTAATGAGCTTGCCATTACGAATGTTCCTCCAATTATCAGCAAGACTGTTGTCGGTGCTACCTGTCCTTGAGTAAATTTTGTTAAATAAGCAATAATACCGCCGACAGCACCTAATATAGCAACAGGATAATAGAAATTGGCTTTTCCATATTTGTCCATTATTTTTCCTGCAATAACTGATATACCTGCCGAAGCTAATATTACTGTTACCAAGGATATGACATAATCAACCTGTAAGGTGTCGATAATAAGACTAATCATATAAGGCATCCAAAGCTGCATGCCGATGCTTGAAAACATCATTCCTAAAAAGCAAATGTATATCATCTTATTATCTTTAATATTCTTCCATTTGAAACCGTATGCTATCTGATTAAGATAGGTGTTGTCAGGTGAGGGTTTTAGTGCAGGGCTGTCATTAAATATGAATAAACCTATAATACCGCTTATTGCAGGTATCGCACCTAGAATACCAAAGAATAAAGCCCATTGTCCGTTATCAGCGAAACTGGAAAATCCGACTAATATTGTAACCATTGCAATCAGAGGGAACATCGAGCCTATGGTATCGACAAAAGAGCGATTTGTTATATCTGTCACATCTGTAACCCATGCACTGTATGCGGCATCATTAGCCATACTTCCCACAAAACTCATAATAGAATCCATTGCAACGAATGCGATTACAATAAGGGTTATTGTTTTTGCATCATTAGCATATGATTCGTTTCCAAAAAGAGCAAAGGCCATAGTCAGAAGACCCCAAACTATGTATCCATAACATACAAATGGTCTTCTTTTACCGATTCTGTCCATTAATGCTCCACTTAGAATGGTTGCTGTAGCAGCAAATATAGCTGAAAATATTATAGTTGCTGATGTAGCCCAGCTTTCAGCAGTTATGGTCTGCTGTATATATGCAGAGAAATATGAGTTTTCAACAGCCCAGGTCAGTTGTCCGACTAGACCGAATAAGATGAATGAAAACCAGACTTTCCCGCCTAATGGTGTTGATTTTTTTACAACAAGACTCTCTTTTTGCATAATTCCTCCTATTTATTATCATCAATTATCTTTTTTGCTAATTTGTGTGAAGCCCTTATTTGAGATGAAACGCCACCTTGTGACTGGCTCTGAGCACCTATGAAATATAAAGCATTTACAGGTGTTACATGAGGTATGCTCTTTTTACTAATGTGAGGCACAAGACCACCAAAACTGTTTCTGTCAAGATGAGTAAGTTTTCTATAATCATCAGCTGTCAAAATAAGTTTTTCTGTTATATGTTTACTTAATTCAGGTATATATTTTTCAGCAAGAGAGATCAGTTTATCAGCATAATAATCTTTTTTGCTTTCCCAGTCAGAGTCATTTAATCTGTCAGGAGCTACTGTATAAATAGTTACAGAATGTTTTCCTTCAGGTGCCATATTTTTTCCATGAGAGGAGGGGACATATATTAAAAAACCTTGTTCTCCTTCATGATATATGCCATTTCTCATCTGAGAAACTGCGTCATCGATATCGTAAGTAAGGTAGTAATAGCAAAGTTCGGATTTCTGGTATTGCAGCGGGTCAATATCCAGTCCTAAGTGAACCATAAATACGGCTTCCATTGGAAGTATGTCATCAAGAATATTTAAAAAATCTTTTGTAAGATTGTCTCTGCCAACCATTTTATTAAATAATTCTTTGGCTCCTGCAGATGCTATTACTATATCAGCTTTATCTACAGAGCCGTCTTTTAACTCTACCCCGATAGCCTTATTATTTTCTACAATTACCTTTACTACTTCAGTATTCGTATATATTTTTGAGCCGCGATTTTTTATTGTATTTCCCAGTCCTTCAGTGATTCTTTCTGTTCCGCCTACTATATATGAAAAATACTGATGTTTTAGAAGACCTTTTCTTTGAGGTATCCTTTTATCAAAAGCCTGCTCTATATTTAAAGATGGTATACCAAGACAGGAAAACTCTGAAGGTTTAATGCATAAATCAGCAAGTATAGCTGTGAAAACTGTTTTCAGCTTATCATCTTTAAAGAATAAATCCATAAGCTGCTGTGCATTTAAACTGGCATATTTTTTAATGCACAAAAAGTTGAAGATTAATAGAATCTTATACAGGAAACTATTTTTTTGCTCAAGCTTATCCTGTATATCATATATTGTTACCATCCGGTCATAGAATCTGTAGTATTTATCAAGCCCTACTGATTCATCTGGGAAAATTTTCAATAATTCATTTTTTCTCCATTTTGGTCCCTGATAATGTTTTGGTTTCCATAACTCAAAATCTCTAAATACAGAACCTCTGTCGCAAAGTACTGTTTCATACTTAACATCCAGATTACGCAAAATGTTATAGCATATGCCATCTTCTTCAAATCCGGTCAGCATCAGAGGTCCCTGTTCCCATTCGTAACCGTTCTTTTTTGCATGACTCATTATTCCTCCGATAAAAGGATTCTGCTCATAAACAGTGACATTATGTCCTTTTACCGAAAGTTCTGCTGCCATTGAAAGACCTGCAAGTCCTGCCCCAATGATTATTGCTTTCATTATTTTCACCTTTCCTA
>JAQVAJ010000324.1 GCA_028690885.1 Clostridia bacterium | reverse complement strand
CCTATCTGAGGTACGGTTACATGAGATTCATCAATAAACATTAGAAAATCATCAGGAAAAAACGATAAAAGTGTAGCCGGAGGCTGGCCTTCTTTGCGCCCGTCAATATGTCTTGAATAATTTTCAATACCTGAGCAGAACCCTATATTTTTTATCATTTCAAGATCATAGTTAGTTCTCTGGTTAAGACGATAAGCCTCAACTATCTTATTCTCATTCTCGAATTCCTTCACCCTTGTTTCCAACTCTTCCTGAATATCCTTCAAAGCTTTTTTTAGCTTATGCTCTTTTGATACGAAATGACTTGCAGGAAATATAGCTAAATGACTTACATTGCCAAATATCTCTCCGGTAAGCGGGTCAAATTGGGTTATCTTTTCAATCTCATCTCCAAAGAAACTTATTCTGTATGCATTATTTGCACTGTTTGATGGAGCAATCTCAAGACTGTCTCCTTTTGCTCTGAATGTGCCTCTTTTAAAGTCAATCTCATTTCTCGAATACTGTATTTCTACTAATCTCTTAATAACATCATCTCTATCTTTTTCCATTCCTACGCCAACATATAGCATCAAATCTTTATAATCAGCAGGATCTCCCAAACCATATATACATGATACCGAAGCAACAATGATAACATCTCTTCTTTGCAACAAAGCAGATGTAGCTGCATGTCTTAACTGGTCAATCTCATCATTAATTGATAAATCCTTTTCAATGTATGTATCAGTTGAAGGAATGTATGCTTCCGGTTGAAAATAGTCATAATATGAAACAAAGTACTCAACAGCATTGTCAGGAAAGAACTCCTTGAATTCTGAACATAACTGCGCTGCAAGTGTCTTATTATGCGCTATTACCAGAGTAGGCTTTTGTACTTTTTCTATTATATTTGCCATAGTAAAAGTTTTACCAGAACCTGTTACTCCTAAAAGCGTCTGATGATTATAGCCCTTATTTATGCCATCGACCAGTATATCTATAGCTTGTGGTTGGTCTCCTGTGGGCTTATATTCTGATTTTAATACAAATTTATCTGCTTTATCTGCTTTATTCATATGGATATTTTATCATATAGGTATATAATATACAGTATGGTTTTGTTTTATTTGCTGTAAAATAAAAAATTGAACAAATAATTAAGAGGATTGAATGGAAAAAACAAAGAAACCTTTATATTGGATTTTTATAAAAAGCTTTACAGATATGCATGGATATAAGCATTTTGTATCAAAAAACTTCCTTAAAGCATTTGTATATATGCTATTATTAACATTGATTCTTTCAGTTGTATTTACAACTGTTTACGTAATTTCAATTGATAAAACTACTTCTGATATAATTGAACAGTTAAAATCAAATACTCCTTTCTTTGCGATATCAAATGGTGAATTAAAAATAAATCAGGACCAGCCTTCTACACTGGTTGAAACATCAGACAAAGGCACTCTGATTATCATTGATACTGAATATACAGGATCTATAACTAAGTATGAAGAATATGAAACAGTTGTGATTTTGGCTAAAAATGATATTTATCTTTCTAATCCAAGTATAAGATACTTGGTAGATTACGAGACTCTGTTTGGCACCAATGATGAAATAACTTCAGAAACTTTGCTTAATATAATATCTGGTTCGAAATCATTCCTATATGTTTTTCTTTATATAACTATATTCCTGTTTATGCTTTTTAATTACTTTATGTATACTTTATTGATTGCTCTTATTGTTGGAATAGTAAGACGCATCAGGAAGAAACTAACTAACTTTGGTGTATGTTTACAACTGTCAGTTTTTGCTCTCACGCTTCCTTCAATGTTATATACTCTTTGGATGCTTACATCTATTAATATCCTTTTAGGAGACTTTCTTATTATTCTTCTTTCATATTTAATAGCATCAAAAGGAATCAATGCATATTATGTTGATCTGCAAAAAGACATAACGAATAAAGACAAATTAGTGTGATTGCTGTTGACAAATGAATTTATTAACTATAAAATACAAAAGGCTTGATTGACCTTATAACAGAAGGGTGGTGAAAACAGATGGCGGAAGTTAGGCTTAAAGAAAATGAAACTCTAGAAAGCGCTTTGAAGCGTTTTAAAAGACAGTGCGCCAAAGCAGGTGTTTTAGCCGAAGTCAGAAAAAGAGAACATTACGAAAAACCCAGCGTTAAAAGGAAAAAGAAATCCGAAGCTGCAAGGAAAAGAAAGAAAAGATAATAACATGGGAGCTCAAAGCTCCCATTTCTTTACCCATATAAAAACTTTATTATACAACCTTAAATAATCATATTAATTAAACAGAATTTAATACTAAATCTATACTAATCCTTCACCCATATCCTCGCCTCCGAGAACATGTATGTGAAAATGCTGAACTGACTGATGGGCATCTTTTCCTGTATTGTTGATTATTCGAACCCCACTTTTATCTATTCCAAGCATTTCACTTACAATTTTTGCTGCATAAAACAGTTTTCCAATTATATAACTGTTATCATCGTTAACATCATTCAAGCCTGTAAGTATATGCTCTTTGGGAATTATAAGGATGTGTTGTTTTGCTTGAGGGTTTATATCTTTAAAAGCAAACGTATACTCATCTTCGTAAACCTTCGTACAGGGTATCTGTCCTTTTACTATTTTACAGAAAATACAATCATCCATTATTTAAAACCTCCTTAATCATATCAACAGCTTTTTGTAAAGCTTTTTCAGCATTAGAAGAGTCCTTACCGCCTGCTTGAGCCATATCTTCTCTTCCTCCTCCTGAACCTGCTATATAAGCTGCTGCTTCTTTAATTATCTTATTTGCACTGATTCCCTTTTCACATGCTTTCTTTGTTACAGCTATTACCATTGAAGGCTTATCTGATTTACCTATAAATACTGCAGCTGCATCATTATAACGGTCCTTGACTCTGTCAGCAAGATTCCTTAATTGAGACATATCAGCATTATCAATAATTGCTTTTATTATCTTTGTATCATTAACTTGCTCATATGTTCCTAAAACATCTTTTACTTCAGAAGAAGAAAGTTTATTTTTAAGATCATCATTCTCTTTTTTTGTCTGCTTAAGTTCCTTTACAATACTATCAATTTTTT
>JAQVAJ010000323.1 GCA_028690885.1 Clostridia bacterium | reverse complement strand
TATTTTTTTGTTCTTACAATTTTGTATTGCATACTCTTTTGGCTTTCCCTTTAAATAAATGATTCCCTTATTACAAACTTGATTGAAATAACTTCCATCAAATGGATTCATCGCAATGTTAAGATATGCAATAATATCAAGAACTATTTTATATCCGAAAAAATTCATCTCAGGTTTTTTTAGATTAAAATCAATCTGATTACGAAGAAACAGATCAATTAAAACAACAGAGCTTTCGTTATCACGATACAAAAAAGCTATTTCGTCGTTTTCTGTTTTAGCAATATCAAGAATTTTTCTATATTGTTCCTCCACAGAAGCTACTCGAATTAATTCAACTGGCTCACCATTTCCTCTCTCTGCTGTCATATTTTTTTCGTATCTGCCTTTATTCTTAGCAATAAAAGCCTGAGCTTTTTCAACTATTTGAGTTGTTGAGCGGTAGTTACGTTCCATTCGTAGGATATAGGGATTTTTGTAATCGATTCTAAAATTCAAAAGTGCTTTGGGGTAAGCAGCACGGAATCCATAAATGCTTTGATCTTCATCTCCAACCATAAATATATTATTTTCTTTTGCGAGGATGCGAATAATTTCATGTTGTATTTTTGAGGTATCCTGTGCTTCATCAACACAAATATATTTGTATCGTCTTTGCCAGTTTGAACTTTCTTTAATTCTATTTTTTAAAATCCAGTGAGCAAAAACCATTTGATCGTTAAAATCCATTCTGTTATTAACCTTTAACCACTTTATGTATGAATCATACATTTTCTTGAACATAGGATAATCAGAATAAAATTCTATAATCTGCTCATCAGATAGCATCATGTTCTTTATATAGGAAACTTCAGTTGCAAACTCAAGAATGTCACTTTCTGAAGCATATTCATCACTATGAAATTGATTATATATTTTACCATATAAGGTGTGTAACTCTTTTCCTTCTATCAATTTTCTCTCGCTAATTTCAGCCGATTTACAATATCTCTTATAAATATCCAATGATAAGCTGTTAATCGTTCTAAAATCAATTATATTACCTGACTCTTCTCCAAAAATCGTTATATACCTTTGCCTCATCTCTTCAGCAGCATTTTTATTAAAGGTAATGGCCAGAATACTTTTTGGATTTATGCTTTTTTCTTTTATCATATATCCAAGCCTTGATACAAGCACAGTTGTTTTGCCTGATCCCGGAACTGCAAGAAGCAAATTTGAGCCCTCAATCGCTTGAAGTGCACGTTCTTGCTGTTTGTTGAGTTTGATTTCATGCTTTTCTTTAAAGCAAAGGTATCTTTTATTTGATTCCAAATCATCTATGTATGGAGCAGCACATTCTCCATTATTTAAGCCAACATATTCAAGAAAGTCATTTATACTCATCAATGAAGATGAATAAAACACTTCAAATCCAGATTCAGAAACATCAGTTACCTTTACAATACAAGGATCTTTAATATCATTGTCATTGATTTGAAAAAACAAATCTATACAACCAGTTTTTACATCATAACTATTAAATGCTTTTTTGGGGTTTTTCCATGAAAATTCCAAACCATTATCCGTATTCGAGTAGTTAATTTTCCCTTTATCAATTAATTCTGATAAATCAAACAACCATATAACCTTGTACCCAAGATTGGAATAAAAGTTGTTACGATCATCAAAAGCCTTCACAGGCATTATACTGTGTTGAAACTCAATAACCGCTCTATTAATCAAAATATCAGCACGATGTTTTGTTTCACCAAGCGATAATCTTATTTCTTGATTCACCGCAGGAAAGCGACTTTGCCACTCATCATGCCAGAGTGAAATATCATAACTATGACTCTGTTCCCAGGCATCAGAGCAAAGATGATGTGATTTATGTGCAAAGTGATGCTGTCGTATATCACCTTTTTTTGTAATTAAGGGAGCACCACAATAAGGACAAAAATATTCCTTGTTACTATGAGTTTCATCGATTCGAACACGGCAATCATTATAATCAACAGCAAATAACATTACTTACTCCTTTTCAAAATAAAAAAGTTCTTCGAATTTTCTATCAAGAGCTATGCATAATAAAGCTGCAAGATAAGCAGTCGGGCAAAATTGACCGGTTTCGATAGAACTAATTGTATTTTTCGATGATCCGACAACATCAGCTAGTTGTGTTTGAGTTAAACCTTTTTCCTGTCTAAAATTTTTTAATCGATTCTTTAATTTAAGATGCGAGTTCATGCTGTCACCAATTGACTGACGAATGCAAGAATTGCAAATAGAGTTACAAGAGCTTCTACAACCCCAATGATTATCATGTGTACCTTTCTGTTTTTTATACCTTCAAATAATGACTGCACCGCTGCTGCTGTCAAACCAACAGCAATCAATCCGATATTAACAGAACTGTTAATAAAATATTCAAGTAGAAACAACATAATCCCAACAAGTAATGCTATAAGCGAACCAATAAGACTACTTTTCACTGATTGTTTGTTTTCAAATTCTTTACCTTTACTTTTTTCCTTTTGGGCAGCCATAAGGATATCTTTATTTTTCATCTGAAATCTCCATTCCAAGTTTTATTGGATTTATCATATCGTTCCAAGTTTTCTTTGTCAATAGAAATTCCAAATTTTCTTGGAATTTTATATAAAAGTAATGAGGCATAATTCACATTGCTTTCCCTTACATGCTTTCCCTTATAATTGTTACTAATGTATCATGAGTATAATATCGCTGTTGTATATGAGATACATTTCTTCAGCATTCTCTATTTCACAATAACTAAATAAAATTGTCATTTTATATTTGATAAATACTCAAACAAATAGCATATCTATCACAAAATTATTTTATAATATTGATTTAGTGTGAAGAGGTTTGGGAATTATGCTTTTAATTCATTATCAAGTTTAAAAAACAACTATATTTTTATTTCACATTTTAGTGTGCAGACACCTTTTTGAGAAATAAGAGGTACTGATACTATATGGTAATAAAGCGTGATGTATACTTAAATAAACTGCAATCAGGTCATGTAACACCTCAAATTAATTATATAATTACAATTACGAAGAGTTTCGAGTTATTTATCTTTCTACCCGTTTATAAATCCCTCTTAATGGATATACC
>JAQVAJ010000322.1 GCA_028690885.1 Clostridia bacterium | reverse complement strand
TCAGGATTATAAAGAGAAATTATCTCGTTTATTCCCTGATAATTTTTTAAAAGTCTTTTATTAAAATCAGTATGTGCTTCTGTCCTTATTACACCATATTCGAGAACTTCGACTTTGTTTTTATAATAATCAATTACTCCATATCCCATAATGGCAAAACCAGGATCAATCCCTAATATACGCATGAATACTCCTCGTTTTCTAATTATAACATGTAGCCTATGTTTTGGCACGAAACAATTGAACTTGAAAAAATAAAGTGCTAATATATACGCATTGAGGTTTGTTATGGATGGGAAATTATGGACTAGAGACTTCTCTATTCTGACAATAGGCAGCGCCGTATCTATGCTTGGTAATGCCGTATCTGGATTTGCCTTAGGATTATTGATACTTGATTACACTAATTCTACTTTTTTATATTCATTAACTTTAGTAATTTACACTCTTCCAAGAATTGTTATGCCTCTACTAGCTGGCCCTTATCTGGATAGATTTTCAAGAAAGAAAATAATATACACATTGGATTTCATTTCAGCAGCTTTATACTTATTGATTTTCGCTTTACTATTTTTTAATTTTTTTAACTACTACTTAATAATTATACTTGCCTTAATAATTGGTTCTATTGATGGAACATACATTGTTGCTTTTGATAGCTTCTTTCCAAATGTAGTAGAAAAAAAGAATTACTCGAAAGCTTATTCTATATCTTCAATTCTTTATCCTTTATCTGCAGTAATGGTTCCGGTCGCTGCATACTTCTATGAGAACTTCAGCCTTGAACCGCTTTTCTTGTTTAATGCAGTTACATTCCTTATTGCAGCTTTGTTTGAGGTTAATATAAAAGCTGAAGAAAAACATATAAATACTGACATAGTTAAATCATTTAATTTTTTAAAATACAAGGAAGATTTTAAAGCTGGTATACAATACTTAAAACAGGAACCAGGTTTGGCAGCAATAACTGCATATTTTGTTATTATGGCTTTTTCTGACTCTTCTTATGGTACTTTAGTACTTCCTTTCTTTAAAAATAATGAAACTTTCGGAGTCATGACATACACTTATGTTATGGCTTTTGCGGTTTTGGGCCGTCTGATAGGAGGCTTTATACAATACCGATTCAAGTACCCTCCGAAAAGACGATTCTCAATAGCAATATTCGTATATGCATCTATTGGGATTATGTCGGCATTTTTCCTGTTTTCACCCATTGTTGTTATGATGATAATGAACTTTCTTATTGGAATATTCGGTGTTACTTCATATAATATAAGGATATCTTCAACTCAGAATTACCTGCCTGATGGTATGAGAGCTCGTTTTAATGGTATATTCCAGATGCTTACAATGATGGGTGCAATAGTAGGTCAATTGTTATCAGGAGGTTTAGGGGATATATTCGATGAAAGATATATTGTTGCAGCATTTAATATCATTAATCTTATAATGCTTATTGTAATAATGATTCCAATGGGAAAACATATCAAGAAAATATATAATACTGAAATATAAAAAAAGGCTTATTCAGCCTTTCAATTTACGATATTACTATATAAATTAAATATTTTACTTAAGTACCAGATACAAAAAGATTGATGTTACTGCAAAGAAAGCTGCAATATAAACAGTATACTTTGAAAGCATCTTATCCATGGCTTTTCCTTTGCCTTTACCGAAGAAAGTTTCAGCTCCGCCTGCTATACTTCCTGACAAACCGCCTGCTTTACCTGACTGCATCAATACTATAACTATAACTCCGATACATATTATTAAGTGTATTATTCCTAAAACTATCTTTAATGTCTCACTCATTTGCTACCTCCAAAACTCAGCCCTACAAATATAACATAAATTATTTTGTATAGCAAGTACATTTTTCAGCTTATTCGAGTCAATCGATATGTTAACATTTCTTAAATAAATTATCTTTATTTTCATTTTTATATCAATTCTTTAAAAAGTCTGTTTACAACAGTTTGGTCATACTTCCTGTCTAACAATGGCTTGCTATCTTTCAAAACAGAATTTTTTTCATGAAATGAGGGTTTTTCTTCTTTGAATATAATACCAATTGGTATTTTGTCTCCGAATTCCGTTGCCTTCTTTATAGCCAATGACTTATCTGAAGAATCGTAATTTTCATCCAGCATATAAACTCTCTCGTTATACCAAGCATAAGTATTCGTCTTGTTAAAACTTACACATGGCTGCATTATATCAACGAGAGCATAACCTTTATACCTTATTGCCTGTTTCATCAGTGATACTAAATGCTGTTTATTGCCAGTAAATCCTCTTGCAACAAAACCTGCTCCGGCTGCAATCGCTAAAAGCAACGGATTAAGTGGTGTATTAATGTTTCCTTCAGGTTGAATTGATGTTACAAGACCCTCATCTGAAGTGGGAGATGCCTGCCCTTTCGTCAGGCCATACACCTGATTGTCATGCACAAAATGTGCTATATCAATATTACGTCGTATGTTGTGTAAAAAATGGTTCCCGCCTTCTCCATATGAATCACCATCACCTGTACTAACTATAACAGTCAGCTTTTCATTTGCGATCTTTGCTCCTGTGGCAGCAGGTAATGCACGTCCGTGCAACCCACAGAATGCGTTCGCATTTATATACTGTGGAATTTTTGCAGCCTGTCCTATACCTGCAACTAGAAGCACCTCACTGGGATCTTTTTTAAGTTCCTCCAGTGCAGTTTTAAGACATTCGAGTATGCTGAAATTCCCGCATCCAGGACACCAAGCTGTATCAAATGTGTGAAATTTAGCCATTCTATATGCCTCCTTTTATTCTCTTTACAATTTCTTCACCTGTTATTTGTCGACCATCATACTTTAATATACTTTTTGAGCAGATTATACCTGTATACTCACGAATCAAACCAGCTAACTGTCCAGTTGCATTCTGTTCGATATTTATAATCTGCTTAGCTTTTTTTGATTTTTCTATTAGTAGTTTTTGTGGCAGCGGAAATATATCACCAAATATAAGTGCTGCATATTTTTTACTTTTTTTACTATTTAGTAATTCAATAGCCTCTGATATAGGTCCATATGTTGACCCCCAACCAATCAACAGTATATCATAGTCAACTGCACCTAAAAATTGTGGTTC
>JAQVAJ010000321.1 GCA_028690885.1 Clostridia bacterium | reverse complement strand
TCTCAGCTTTTTCAACCATCTCTATCAAAGCATCTTCGCTTTGTTCAGGGGTAGTATATTGAAACATTTCAACCTTATTAAATTGATGTCCTCTTATCATACCTCTTTCTTCAGCTCTGTAACTGCCCGCTTCTTTTCTGTAACAAGGTGTATATGCAAAATACTTCTTTGGAAGTTCTTCTTCTTTTAAAACCTCATTCCTGTGAACATTTATAAGGGCTGTTTCGGCTGTTGGTAATAAAAATTGATTACTTTGTTCAATTTTGTATACATCATCAGTAAATTTCGGGAACTGACCTGCAGTATAACCGCATTCATAATTTAAAATATGTGGCGGAAGAATAAATTCATAACCATCCTTTATATGTTCTGAAATAAAATAGTTTAAAAGTGCCCATTCAAGCAAAGCGCCTTCATTTCTGTAAAGCCAGTACCCGTTACCGCTTAATTTGGCACCTGTTTTATAATCAATCAACCCCAGGTTTTCACATATCGTTACATGATCTTTTGGAACGAAATCAAATTTAGGTTTTTCCTTATAATATCTTACTGGAGTATTATTTGATTCATCCCCTGCAATAACATCATTTGCAGGAGTATTTGGAATAACCTCAAGAAACTGCTTAATATTATTATCAAGTTCATTTATTATTTTTTCATACTCTACAATACTTGTTGATATTTTTTTCATTTCAACAAGAAGTTCAGTAACATCCAATCCCTGTTTTTTCATTTTTGGAATATCAGCAGATACAGTATTCTTCTTTGCTTTCATCTGCTCAACATCAAATATGCTTTTTCTTCTAAGCGAATCCCATTCAAGAAGCTCGGTAAAGTCTACAGAAAAATTCTTCTTTAAAAGAGCTTTTTCTACTTCTTCTTTATTATTCCTTATACGATTGATATCCAGCATTTAATCATCCCCTTAATATTTTAGTTAATAATAAAATCATTCGTTTGCAATGTCAAGAATTTCACTTTCAGCTTTTATTAAATCAAATTCGCTTTTATCATGATATAGTACATCATAAGCTGTTTTAATCCTATCCATTGCTTTTTGCAGTATCGATCGACTTGTAGCGATGTTAATCCGCTGAAAACATTGTCCTTCCGGTCCGAATACATCACCTGGGTTAAGCCATAATTTTGCTTCATCCTTAAAAAATGAATTAACTTGTTCATTATCTAAACCCATATTTGAACAATCAAGCCACATAAGATATGTTCCTTGCGGTTTAAGCGCTTTTATTCTGGGCATATGCTGTGAAATATAATCTTCCACAAATTCAATATTTCCTTTTAAATAATCCTTTAACTGATCAAGCCATACACTTCCATACTTGTATGCTGCCATACATGCAGCAATGCCTAATGTGTTAACACTGCTTGGTCCCCTTCTTATAAGTTCTTCATCATAAATTTTCTTAAGTTCAGGATTAGGAATAAATACATTAGATACTTTCAAACCTGCAATATTAAATGATTTGCTTGGTGATGTACAAACAACACAACACTGTTCAAAATTAGCATTTAAATTAGCTAAAACAGTATGCTTATTTGGTTCATATACGAAATCTTGATGTATTTCATCACTGACTATTATAACTTTGTGTTTACAGCAAATGTGACAAATCCTTATAAGTTCTTCTTTCGTAAAAACTTTTCCAACAGGATTATGTGGATTACACAATAGAAAAAGTTTTACATTATTATCCACTATTTTTTGTTCGAAGTCAGCATAATCAACACAATAAGTTTCATTCTCATATTTCAAAGGGTTTTTAATAAGATTTCTTTTATTATTAGTTACTACTCTGTAAAAAGGTGAATACACCGGAGTTTGAATAATTACACTTTCATTAGGTTGAGTAAAGGCATTAATAGCAGTGCTCATTGCATATACGACACCTGGTGTAATACAATGCCATTGTTTGTCTACTTTGAAATTATACCTTTTTAACATCCAATCTCTAACGATTTTATAATAATTTTCTGATATTCCTGTATAACCATATACACCAACAGCATTTATTTTGTATATTGCATCTTTAATTTCTTCAATTACTGAAAAATCCATATCTGCAACCCAAAGAGGTATATGGTCTTTTGTATAACCAAAATCTTTTGCATAATCATATTTTAATGAATTTGTATTTCTTCTATCAACTAATTTATCAAAATTATATGTTTTCAATTTTACTTTAACCTTCCTTCTTCAAAATATTATAACACTTAAGAATTTTAAATCTACATAATTGTAATTATTTATATATTAAATTAATTGTATTTACTACATTTACTCAATTAAAGTAGTTTGTATCAGACGCATATATTTGATATAATTAAAAAGAGGCGAAAAGATATGGATATTAATATATTGATATGCGATGACGACCCTATTGTCCATGAGGCTTTAGGCATTTACTTTGACAAATATGAGATGAAGCATGATTCAGCCTTTGATGGCAAGGAGTGTCTAGAAAAATTTAGTAATAATTTTTATGACATTATAATTCTTGACATAATGATGCCTCTGATTGATGGTATTGAAGTCTGCAAAGAAATACGAACTGCAAGCAGCATACCGATAATCATGTTAACAGCTAAATCAGAAGAAGTTGACAGGCTATTAGGGTTTGAACTTGGAGTTGATGATTACATAGTCAAACCTTTTAGTGCAATGGAAGTTATTGCAAGAATAAAAGCTGTTCTCAGCAGAGTAAAAGAATCATTAAATAGAAAGCCTTCTAAAGTAACATACAAGCAGCTTTCAGTTGATATATCACGATATTCTATTATGATTGACGACCAGTTCACTCATGCTACTCCTAAAGAAGTTGAAATACTTTATCTTCTTTTATCGAATCCTCAAAAAGTATACACTAGAGAGCAGATTATGAATTTAATTTGGGGGTATGAGTATTCAGTAGACACCCGAACTATTGATACACATATTAAGAGAATACGTGCAAAACTACCGCTTGAAATTCAAAAATGCATACAAACTATTTATGGTGTAGGATATAAATTCGAATGTGCCAATGAATAAGTTAATTGGAAAACCTTTTTTCTTCAGAATTACTGCTTTAGTATTAACAATACTAATTATTTCTTTAATTTTCACCACAATAATATATACT
>JAQVAJ010000320.1 GCA_028690885.1 Clostridia bacterium | reverse complement strand
CTACTTTATGAACTGAAAAAAGAAGGAATAAAAATAGAAAACCTGACAATTGAAGAAGATGAAACTGCTGATATCTTAGGAAGGCTGCTACAGTAATATGAATACAGATGAAACAAACAGAATAATATCATTAAAACAGGTCTCCTATACATATGCAAAAAACACTCCTTTTTCAAAAAAAGCATTGGATGATATTAATCTGGATTTCTACAATAATGAATATACAGCCATAATAGGAGCAACTGGAAGCGGTAAATCAACCCTCATACAACATATGAATGGATTATTAAAACCTGACGTAGGTGAAGTTCTTGTTGATGGAATAGATACAAAGGATAAGAAAGTCCAGTCTGATTTAAGAAGAAAAGTAGGACTGGTTTTCCAGTATGCTCAGTATCAGCTCTTTGAAGAGACAGTATATAAGGATATTGAGTTTGGATTGATAAAGAGAAATGTACCTGAAGACCAGAGAAAAAAGAGAGTTCTGGATACTGCAAAAATGGTAGGATTAACTCAGGAAAACCTTAATGCTTCTCCTTATGACCTTTCCGGAGGCCAGAAGAAAAGAGCGGCTATTGCAGGTATATTAGTTTTAAAACCGGAAATATTAGTTCTTGATGAACCAGCAGCAGGATTAGACCCTGAAGGGACAAGAGAGTTATTCAGCATAATACAGAAACTTCATGATAACAAAGAGTGTACAGTCATACTGGTAGCTCACAGCATGGAGCTTGTAGCTCAGTATGCAAAAAGGATAATTGTATTACATGACGGAAAGGTAGTTATGGATGGTACAAGAGATGAAGTTTTCGGAAATGTTGAACAGCTTACAAGCCTTGGTCTTGATGTGCCTGAAGTGACAAAAATATTAAAAAAGATTAAAATCTCTCATCCTGAAATAAATGACAAGTTATACACTGTATCTGACGCTAAAGAAGAGATACTGAAACATATTAAAAAGTAAATCGAATTAATTAAATAAAAGATTCCTCAATACCATGAAAACCAGATACAAGCCTGTATAACCAGTTCCAGAAGAAGAACCGGGTAAGTTTTGATTCTGATGCATCCTCACTTGCAGGATAAATAATCGAATAGGCAGAATCATATCTTTCCTTTATTCTTTTTTTTAGCTGTTCATCAACTTTTCCTGCTTCCCATAGGGCAAGTATTTCCACATAATCTTCACCTTCTTTTGGATTATTGAAGACCTCTCCCAGTGTTTTTTGGCCGAATGCACGTAAAGTATCATATGGCCAGTGCGTGAAATGAGAAAAAGCAAGATAATTAAGAGCTGCAGGGATATGTCTTGATGTCAGTTCCCCATGTATTGAAACACCCTCCAGACCTGATTCATATGCTCTTAAGCAGGCTTCTTTTATTCTGCCGAGTATGAGGCTGTATCTTGTGGATTTGCTCTCCCATGGCGAATAATCCCACTGGCTTCCCTGATGTACAAAACCTGTGCTTCTTCTTGATGGAGGAGTAATTCCTTTCAACCATGAGGGATTATCGAAAACAAGACTTGGAGTCCCATCATCCAGAAAGTCCATCAGTGAAATCTCTTTTTCCCGGACCATTCTGGTTAATGTCCACTGGGCTATGCTTTCATAACTCATTCTGTTAAATATTTCCGGTCTGTCGGTTCCCATATTCTTAATATAGCTGTCAGGCTTATCTTGTATATTATTAATATTACCTGGTAGAAATCCGCAATAAGTAGCCCAAGTAATTAGAAGGTCATCATTTTCTTTAGCGAATTTTTCAACGGCTGTTAAAGCAGGTTCATAACACATTGACTGATATCTGAAAAAATTAGGATCATTCTTTGGCCAGGTTTCTTTCTGTGATTGGCATTTGTCACAGTAACAGGAGAAGAAATCACCATTTTCAAAATTGCATCCTCCTATTTCGAATTCCTTGAACAACCAGTGAAGTCCTTCATCTATCCATTCTTTAAATAAAGGGTTGCTTGGGCATACTGCATGATGTGCTCTTTTTGCACCTGGTTCTTTAGATACTACTGCTCCACATTCAGGATTAGCATGCAAGAATGTATTTATGTTGTATTTATTATTTCCCTCATAATAGACACCACCATAATGAGTAGTACCTACTCCCGGCATGATAGACACTCCCTTGGATTTTGCATAGGAAGCGACTTTTTTAGCGTATTCAATACTACCATGCGAATCTCTTAAAAATCCCCAGATGATTATTCCTTTTATCCCAAGGCTTTGAGCCATATCAGTAAGGCGTTTATAGTCTTCTATATATGTTTCTGGATTTTTCAAGTATTTATTCCAGCTACCGAAATTCACAATACCAGGATCATCTAAAACCCAGTTTGTAGATTGATCCCATGTCCAGAAGTATGAGCTTGGCAGCTTGGATTTTGGTCTTGAAAGGTTGAAGATCATCTTATCCTCCTTGTTACCACTACTTCCTCCATTATACAAGGATAGGAAAGATAATTAAAACATAAATAGAAATCTTATATGAATATATGTATTAATATATAAAAAAAGAAGTGAATTAAAAATATTTTCAAAAATCTGTCCACCCTTTACCCCTTTTTTACGTTATATATAGTGTAAGGGTAAAATAAGTCGAAAAAGTGTGTTTTTCTGAAATTGTAAACTTTTTATGGTTAGTGTAAAGAGTTTTGGGAAAAATAATTTATTAACTTAATAAAGAAAGAAAAATAGAAAGACAAGCAGCAGTCTTTGAAGAATACCAGTGCGTCAATGCGGGGTAAGCGTTGACTCACTGGTATTTCTTTGTTTCAAGACATGACAATAAGACGCCTTGCCTGCGTCCTCGTCTTTTATGCAGTCTTTTCTGTTACGCATATCCTCCTGAAAGGAAATTGATATTCTCAGGCCTTCCAAGCCTGGAGGTCTCCTTTCCATAGAACATGTCGAAGATGGAGAAGTCATAATCAGGAGTCCTATGTTTTTTCTTCCTGTATGAGAAGGAGTCCAGATACATCCTTTTTATGTCTGCGCCGTTACGGTAAGCCGTCCTGAGCTCCAAAAGCTTGTCAAGGGTCTTGAGAGAATATGCGCCCGGCCTTGCAGTAAGGACCGCCGCTATATTATGGGATATCTGGCCTTCCATGCAGCATTTGAGGTTTTTCCTG
>JAQVAJ010000319.1 GCA_028690885.1 Clostridia bacterium | reverse complement strand
AACGGATCTTTAGGCGATATTTATTATGCTAAAGCAACATATCTCAGACGAAATGGATGTCCTGGCGGATGGTTTAAAGATATTAGTTATTCTGGAGGTGGGCCATTAATAGACTTAGGTGTTCATGTAATGGATCTTGTTAGATACCTTGCAAACAACCCAAAGCCTATTTCAGTTTATGGTTCTACTTACAACAATCTTGGTCTTAACAGAGCAGTCGGTTCAAAAGGTTATACAGTAGAAGACGATTCCAGATTCAAGTTCAATGTTGAAGATTTAGCAGTAGCAATGATAAAATTTGATAATGGGTTAACACTATTTGTTGAAGCATCATTTAATTTAAATATTAAGCAGGATACAAATGTAATAGAATTATTTGGTACTAAGGGTGGTGCAAAAATTGATCCAAAGATTGAGTTTTACATGGATATGAATGGTAGATTCGTTGATATAACACCACATGGTGATACAGCTTTAAGTTTCACAGGACTTTTTGAAAGCGAAATTGAACATTTTGTTGATTGTGTAATTAATAAAACTCCATGCAGAGCTACAGGTAAAGATGGGGTTATTCTTATGAAAATGATAGATGCTATATACAAATCAGCAAAAGAAGGCAGAGAAGTATTAATAGATAGTTAAATCTAAATGGGGTAAATAAAATGAATAAAATACTGATTGTAGATGATGACGAAAATATATGCGAACTGTTAACCCTTTATCTTGAAAAAGAAGGTTATCTTGTAGTCTGTGCTAATGATGGGATTGATGCTCTTGAAACATATAAAGAAGAGAATCCTGACTTGATAATTTTGGATATAATGCTACCAGGTATTGATGGAAAAGAAGTATGCAAACAGATTAAAAGAAAAGATGATGTTCCAATATTGATGTTAAGTGCAAAAGCAGAAACATTTGATAAGGTTCTATGTTTGGAACTTGGAGCTGATGACTATGTTGTAAAGCCTTTTGAAGCAAAAGAACTTATTGCGAGAGTAAAAGCAATAATAAGAAGAACTAAAGGCAAGGAAAGCGGATATTCAGATATAAAGTTTCCGGATTTATTAATTAGTAAGAATACTTATACAGTAATTTTGAAAGATAAACAGCTTGAATTACCACCAAAAGAGTTTGAATTGTTATACTTGCTTGCTTCTAATCCAAATACAGTATATACAAGAGATATGTTGTTAGAAAAAATTTGGGGTTTTGATTTTTTCGGTGATTCAAGAACAGTTGATGTTCACATTAAAAGGGTTAGAGAAAAGATTAATTTAGCTGATGTTAATTGGCAGTTAAAAACAGTATGGGGAGTAGGATATAAATTCGAAGTATTATGAAAAAAGATATTTTTTCAAGTACATTACGAAGATTTGTTCTTTACATAATAATAATTGTATTATTGTTTTCATCAATAATTATTTTTCAAACAGCTTACAGCATTTATGATAGGCAGAAGATTACTGTAGAAAATGTTTATCCTATGATTAAAAATGAAGTTATATCCAGACAAACTTCATTATATTCAAACTATTCTTCAACAGCATACAATGCTCAAGCATATCTATATGATTCTATTGAAAAATTGTCATCAATAAGCGGTATGATGATTTTAATTTTTGATGAAGATGGAAGGGTTATATCATATGCTCCAAAAAATATTCATCTTGACGAACAATTAGTGTACAAAGAATCAGGTCCTTTATTTTACCTTCCTGAAGACAGTAATTATAAATCACTATTTGACATTAAGAAAGAATTAATAGAAGGAAGAAAGCTTTATAATAAGATTATTGGTGAATCAGATTCTATTGGAAGATCATTCGTTTTCATAGATGAATATAGTACATCAAGAACAAATCCTGATTTAACTAAAAAAATCGCTATTAGTATTAATAATTACAAAGATTCTGAGAAACAGACCCTTTTGTCTAACATACTCTTACTTTTATTACCCTTATTAATTTTTATGATTTTTGCTATTTCGATTATTAGTATTTTTGCTAAGTCTGTATCAAAACCACTCAATGAATTTTTAGGTTTGGCTAGATCTGTTTCTCAGGGCAATTTAAAGGTTAGGATTGAATATAGTGATGATAAAACAGAAATTGGAGAGCTTTCTAAAACTTTTAACAATATGATGGATAAGCTTGAAATGACTGAGAATCAACGTGCAGAATTTGCTAGCAATGTTGCACATGAATTAAGAACACCTATGACTGCTATAGGAGGTTTTATTGAGGGTATACTTGATGGAACAATACCAAAAGATAAAAACGAGATATACTTAAAGAGGGTATCTGATGAAATTAAAAGACTTACAAATATGGTCAAGGATTTATTAATTCTCTCAAAAATGGATGCTGATGATGCACCTTTACAAAAAAGCAGATTTGATATCAACGATATAATTAGAAGATCAATAATCAGGTTTGAAGACGAAATTACGAATAAGAAAATATTTATTAATGCAAGTTTTTCTGATGAAAACACATTTGTATATGCGAATCCTGATGATATTGAAAGAGTTCTAATAAATCTTATACACAACGCAATAAAATTTACAAACGAAAATGGAAATATAAGCATCAAGGTTGAACCGAAGAAAAGTAAAGTATATGTTTATATAAGAGATAATGGAATTGGAATAGATCAGGAAGATCTAAAGAATATCTGGACAAGGTTTTACAAAAGCGATAAATCTAGAGGAAAAGACAGGACAGGAACAGGATTAGGTCTTTCCATTGTATTCAGTGTCATTAAACGACATAATGAAACAATTGATGTTAAGAGTCAAAAAGGAATTGGTACAGAGTTTGTTTTTACACTGGAAAATGCCGAAGAAGAAGAAAATTCATAAAAAGTTTACAATTTATTTTATTAAATGTGATAGTATTTCAATGAGGGTAAATAGATATGTCAAGAAAAGATGAACAGATAAAATTTTTTGAATCAGATAACAGTGATAATCCTAAATCAAATGGTTTCTACATGGAGACTATTAAGAGTCAAAAGAAAAGTTTTGCTTCCAGAGTATTAGTCCCTCTTTTTGTATGTTTTTTATGCCTTGTAGTTGCTGCAAGTGTATGTGTTATTACTGTTGTTGCTGTTATGAAGATAAATTCTATTCAAACAGAATTGCC
>JAQVAJ010000318.1 GCA_028690885.1 Clostridia bacterium | reverse complement strand
ATTTCCACACCTTTATATTCACCTAATTCAACATCAGGTTTTACATCAACCTTAATTGTAAAAGTGATTCCGCTCTCTTCATCCATGTCTTTTAAGTCAACATTAGGATAATCCACTACTTCTAATTTCAAATCATCAATCGCTTTTGGATATTCAGTATTAAGAGACATATCTATTGCTGTATCATAAAATACGCCTTTTCCGTATACACGTTCAATCAAATACTGAGGAGCTTTTCCTTTTCTAAAACCCTGAACCGTAAACTTGCTTTTATCTTTGTTATACGCTTTCGTAATATATCCTTCAAATTCCTCTTTTGTAAGAGCGATTTCCAATTCTACTGTATAGCCTTCTTTTTTAACTATTTTATTCTCCATTATATACCTCCGCATCTTTGCGCTATTGTCTATAATATCATATGGCAAATACTAAATCAATAATATTATACTCCGTTATTACATGATATGTAATATTTTAACAGTTATTTCCCAGCATATTGTGATTGACCGATATATAAAGTTATATCCTGCTCAATAATCTGGTCTGCATACTTAAATAAATCTTTACATAAGGAATCGTAATACAAATCCATAACCGAATCAGAAAAATCATAACCGAAATATGTACCCTTCGGAATTGAATATGTAATATCTTCTTCCTCATTAACTGTATTAATAATTGTTACACTTATTCTGTCTTGTGAATGAATGTATGATTTTAAAACAGTATTATTAAATAGTTCATTTCCATATGTGAAAGTTTTAGTCATCAAAGTCAGATCATCTCCGCCTTTTACATCAAGTTTGAAATCATGTGATATTATCTGCCAGTCGTTATCTAAAACATATGTTGATAAAATTGTCTCACCTTTGGAAAGATTCCACAACGAGAACTCACTGGTCAGAATATCATTAATCTCAAATGAATAAACTATTTCTCTTAAACCTTTATCTGATTTATCCGACACGAGTTTGTAATTTGCATAATTGTTAAAATCAATATTTTCAAGGTAACCAGAAGTATATGCATCATAAACCAAATCTGACATAATAACAGTATAAAAGTTCTCATTATTTACAAGTATGTTCATAATCCCATCAGAAAAGTATGAAATATGTTCTTGTTCCGAATTATCTACAATTTCTATCTTATCATCATTCATTCGGCCAGTCATAGAATATGTCACATCATCATATCCGTACATATTCATATATGATATATGTAAAGATACTGATGAATTCTTTTCTAAAAGCGCAGTTATCTCATTATTCATATTTATCTTGTCAATAGGTTTAATGCTTGAACAGGATGACAAAATAATCGCAACTATTATAGCCAGTACTAGAATTCGACAAACTTTTCTCATGCTGTTTTTTTAACTTCAAGCTTATACTTTCCAGACTCAAGTTCAACGCACTCATTGCCTAAAAGGTTATTATCTTCATAAATATCCATCCCAGACCCAGCTTTAAATACAGCACATGAATTAACAGGAACTTCAATATCCACTATTATTGATTTTTCAGTTTTCACATATGAGCATCGTATTGTTCCAAGCATGCTTTCGTATACTGCATCAACTTTTTCAAGCGGAGTATTAAACCCTGGAGCAATTGTGAATCTTCTAAATCCTGGGTATTCAGGATCGGGTTGAATTCCTGCAAAATACTTGAAAAATGTTGCTGATATGTCACCAAACATATGATGATTCCTGGAACCTTCGCCATTCCAGCATTCGTATAGAGTTGTTGCCCCAAGTTCTTTTATGCAATTAGCAAAACTTGGGAATGTATCCTGTGTAATCATAGAATAAATTACATCAGCACGTCCTTTTTTCCCTAATATATTGTTTACATATTTATTACCCAAAATACCATAATCAAGATGACCATCGGCTTCATTAATTGTTCTGATCAAATGGCTGTAAATAAGGTCATATTCCTTTTCATTTTCATAAAGATTATGATAAAGCATTGCTGCATAACAGGTTTGTCCATCACCTTTTAGCCTGCCAGTAAGTACATCAAAGAAAGCCCTTCTGAAGCCTGCTTTTATTCTCTTAGCAATTTTAGAGAACTCTTTTGCATCTTCTCTAATTCCAACCATCTTAGCAAATTTTTCCAATACATTAGCCATAGTATACATACAGGCTGTGTCAGTAAGGTCAATTGGAGCTTTAAATGAGGACATATTGACAGAAATAGCAGGCCCTTCAAAAGGAGCACACCAATCTCCTACACCATAGTCATTTACACACACATCGTCTTGCATCATTGACAGCATATAGAACATATTACGCTTCATATATTCGTAATACTTACATATCATGGACTTATCTGAGTAGTATGTATTCATGTGGTCTGGAAGCCATGTCAGTACTGATGAATAATCTGGACCATTACCCCAGTTATAGCCCCAGCCAGCTGTAGGGACCATGCAAGGAATATTTCCTTTTGCTTTCATTGAATCTTTAATATCATTAAGCCATTTTATCCAAATAGGACCAGACATATAATTAAACAACATCTGTTCGGTAGAAACATTCGTATCACCAGTCCATGCATTCTTCTCGCGATGAGGAGAATCTGTAAGCAGACCATACATATTTGAGTAAGTAGCCATTCTGGTATTCTTCTGTATCTGATTAATTATCTCGTCAGAACATGAAAACTGGCCTATCTCTTTTACTGCAGTATGTAAAAATACGGCCGTTGCTGCAGATGTGTCCGGCTTAGTTGCAAATCCTTCTATCTGAGCATATCTGAATCCATGATAAACGAATCTTGGCTGCCATATTTCCTCTTCATCACTCCTTTTTATGTATTTATCAGTTTGAAACTCACCAGTTTTTGTAAATCCACTGTTTTGAACAGTATCAAGTGTTCCATCCTCTTTTAATTTTTCATTCATTTTTATGGTAAAGGTAGTTCCCTTTGGTCCATTTACTTTTATCCTTACAAAACCAGCCATATTCTGCCCAAAATCAAACAGATATGTATTTTTTGCTACATTCTTCACGCTTATTGCTGGATATTCTTTATCTTGCTTAACAGACGGCATTTCATTTGCTCTAAGTATTCCGCCTGGATCTCTGGATATGCTCACTTTTGCCCAATCTTCTACAGGAGCATCTGCATCACACCAG
>JAQVAJ010000317.1 GCA_028690885.1 Clostridia bacterium | reverse complement strand
GGTATTCTTTTCTGCAAACCCGTCAACGCTCGGTAAGAAACCAGTCGCATATGAATCAGGATATGAATCCACATCCTCAAGTATATAATATGTGAATGTTGATGCGTGAAAGGTTAAAACAGTAAACTGCCCGTTTTCCTTGTCAATGCTGTGAGTAAGCATTTGTGTCATTTTGCCTGTTTCATCAATATATAACCCTACAGGAACCCTTTCAGCTTCAACAGCGTTTCTTGCATACTGGAATGTTATCATGATGGGCTGTTTAAGATCCTCATAGCCTCCTAAATCCAGATGAAGAGCTGTTTGTGAAATTGATTCTGGAGCATTAGTGTAAGTTCCTGTTACAGTTCCTACCTCAACAGTTACTGATTGGTCTACTGCAGTTGCAGGAATTGTTACAAAACTGCCTGATAATTCGCTGTTTGAAGGAAGTGTTATGACTCCTCCGTTATTATCTATTGTAGCAGTATTCTCAACTGAAATGTTCTGCTGAGTAAAACCTATACTTGCTGCTCTAGGTGATTTAGTAGCTTCCGGCGGACCGAAAATTTTTGGAATAAAAATTATACCTGCAATAATAGCTGCTATAACAAGAATAGCTACTAAAGCAATTGCGCCACCTTTTTTCTTTTTTGGCATTTGTGGAGGCATGCCAGGAGCATAATACTGCTGCTGGGGTTGCTGAAAAGGTGGAGGCTGTTGAAAGTTCTGAGGTTGTTGATACTGCTGCTGGTTTCCAGCAGGCGTCTGGTTGTTTATTTGAGATGCTCCACAGTTTGTGCAGAATTTGGAGCCGTCTGGTATCTGCTTACCGCAATTGATGCAATACATGATTCTACCCCCTAAAATGTATTCTTCGAATAATGAAAGATTCAAAATCCAATTTGTTTTACCACATAATGAATATATATAAATTAGCAAAAGGTGTCAATAAAATTTTACACATTTAATTTGCTAAATATTTCATATCTGAAGATTTTCTGAAGTTAACAAAGAAGCCGCTGCAATTAAAGATTGAACCTGATTTTTTCTTTTTTGGGCCATATCAATAAACATCTCATGAATCCTGTAATCATCATTCAATTCTGGATGAAATGATAAAGCAATCTGGTTTTTATAACAAACTGCAACTATACGGTCTTTGACAGTAGCAAGCACCTTAGTATCTTTATATACTTTTTCAACATATGGCGCTCTTATAAATGTCATCGGGACTGTTCCTAAGCCTTCAAAATCCTCTTCAGTATAAAAACTTTCTATTTGTCGGCCAAATCCATTTCTTCTAACCTTTACAGGAAGAGTTGCCAGGTGTGGTTTTTCATAGTTTGAAATATCTTTTGCTAAAAGAATCATCCCTGCACAAGTGGCTAATACTGGAAGGCCATCATTAATCTGTCTTCTAAGATGGCTTAACATTCCCGATTCTTTAATTATTTTTCCCTGGACGGTGCTTTCACCGCCAGGGAGTATAAGACCATCAATGATATATGACAGATCATGAAAATTTCTTAACTGAACATGCCTGATCCTCATATTGTCCAAAACTTTTATATGTTCTGCAAAAGAACCCTGAACTGATAACACTCCTATTAACATTTAAATACCTCTTTCAGACATTATAAGCTGAATTTCCTGCTCATTTATACCTACCATCGCTCCACCAAGATCCTCAGAAACTTGTGCCAAAATAGAAGAGTTATTATAGTTAGTCACTGCATTTACTATTGCTTTTGCACGTTTGGCAGGATCATTTGATTTAAATATTCCTGAACCTACAAAAACACCTTCAGCTCCAAGCTGCATCATTAAAGCTGCATCTGCCGGAGTTGCTACACCGCCTGCAGCAAAATTAACTACAGGAAGCTTTCTGTTATTATGTACATAGAGCAATAAATCATATGGTACACAAAGCTTCTTTGCCTCTTCGAACAACTCATCTTCTTTCATTGAGGCAATACTTAAAATAGAGCGGTTTATCATACGTATGTGTCGTACCGCCTGAACTATATCTCCAGTTCCTGGTTCTCCTTTAGTTCTTATCATAGCAGCTCCTTCACTTATCCTTCTAAGAGCTTCAGATATATCTCTTGCACCGCATACGAAAGGAACTTTGAATTTTGTTTTATCAATATGATATACATCATCAGCAACCGATAAAACCTCAGATTCATCAATATAGTCTATTTCAATAGCTTCCAATATCTGTGCTTCAACAAAATGTCCAATTCTGCATTTTGCCATAACTGGTATAGATACTGCATTTTGAATTTCTTTAATCATTTTTGGATCACTCATACGAGATACACCACCTGCTGCCCTTATATCTGCAGGAATTCTCTCTAGGGCCATTACAGCACATGCTCCTGCTTCTTCTGCAATTTTTGCCTGCTCAGGTGTGGTAACATCCATTATAACTCCGCCTTTAAGCATCTGTGCTAATTCTTTGTTAAGCTCATATCTTGTTTTGTTCATCTTTTAAGCCTCCGAAATTTTATTTCATTAATAACATATTTCAAAATTGAACATATTGAAATAACCAAAACAATAATATATGATAAGACCAGATTGGAGACAGATATGCTTACATACAATATAGACAACAGTTCCAGATATCCATTATATGAACAGATTTATATGAAGATAAAAAAAGATATCTCAGATGGTAAATTAATAACTGGTGAGAAATTGCCTTCTAAAAGAGAACTGGCAAAGCATCTTCAGATATCCATAATCACTGTAGAAAATGCATATGCTCAGCTTTTAGCTGAAGGATATATATATTCTCAAGAGAAGAAAGGGTATTACATTTCAGATATAACCAAAATGATGTATAGTCAAATGCATGAAAAGAAGAGTCAGCAAATAGTTAAAGAAAAGAAAGAATATTTTATAGACTTTGTTTCCAACTCAATCGATGTTCAGGGATTTCCAATTACAATTTGGAGTCGTCTGGTAAGAGAAATACTATTAAAAGAAAACCAGAAGAATATACTAAGAAGCGCTCCTTCTCAAGGACTGTATGAACTTCGTGAAGCTATATCAAAACACTTATATCAATTTCGCGGAATGGATGTGAAGCCCGACAATATAGTAATTGGGTCTGGCACAGAGTATTTATATAATCTTCTTATTCAGCTTTTAGGCAATGACTTAGTATTTGCAG
>JAQVAJ010000316.1 GCA_028690885.1 Clostridia bacterium | reverse complement strand
CTTATATGATCATTCATAGTTTTCAGTTTTTCGGTTATCTTTTCTATTTTCCACTTTTCAAAAATTTCATCATCTCTTGAATAATCTGACAGCTTTAACCCTGTATCCTGATTGAATAATAATTGCGTGCTGAACAACAGAAATTATATCATAAACAGTAAGAGCAGATGTAAAATCTGCTCTTATCAGTGTAACCGCTTTTTGTATTATTCTTTTTCTTTAATCTGATTTTCCTTTATATGCACATCCATTTGAGGATATGGTATCTCAATTCCTTGCTTGTCAAATTCCTTTTTAACCTGCTCTGTAATGTCAAAATATACTGTCCAGTAATTTGGCGCATCAACCCAGGCCCTTAATATGTATTCCAGTGAACTATTTCCATGTGTAAATAATTTAGCCATAACCGGAGGATCCTGGTCCACCATAGGATGATTTTTTGCAATTTCTAAAAGTATACTGTTTACCTTATCGACATCATTTGTATATGATGCAGTAAATTTTAAATCTACACGTCTTTTATCTTTCGCACTGAAGTTAGTCACTGATGCACTGGTCATTGTACTGTTAGGAATTGTTATAAGCTTATTATCAATGGTAAGCAGTTTAGTATAAAAT
Source organism: Clostridia bacterium (assembly GCA_028690885.1). Classification (GTDB taxonomy): domain Bacteria; phylum Bacillota; class Clostridia; order DUPQ01; family DUPQ01; genus DUPQ01. Next base: position 2,546 of record JAQVAJ010000316.1, on the reverse strand, counting down.
ATAGTAATAGAATCAACAGTTCCCATATGAGTACCATTATCAATAAAATCTCCTACTCTGAATGGGCGAAAGATTAATATCATTATTCCGCCCGCAAAATTAGATAAAGCACCTTGAAGAGCTAACCCTATAGCCAATCCTGCAGAAGCAAGTACTGCTATTATTGATGTCAGGGGAACTCCAAGTATTCCTATTACAGATATAATTAGCAACAATTTCAAAGTTATAGACAATGCACTTTTCGTGAAAGTCTGAACAGTTTTATCTATCTTGATAAAGCCTTTTGACTTTACTATTGCTTTTACTATGTATTTAATTAGTAGCAGTCCAACAATTAGTACAGCTATTGCCAGTAAAATCCTTAATCCTACTGTTGCCGACAGTTCTATTAATGTGTCCCATAATTTTTGTAGTGTGTCACTCATCCCTTCTCTTCCTTCTATTTATTTATATTAATATTATATATCAATAACATCTAAAAAACATGAACTATTCCTATTTAATTCTCTGTTGCCTCTTCAAGAACTACAAAAGTGTTTTTTCCTGCTGCTTTTGCCTTATACAATGCCATATCTGCACGATTAACTGCTATACTGAACTGATCATCACTATCATAAAAATCAGATACTCCAATAGACACTGTTATGTTGAATTTTTTTGCTTCTTCACACTCAAATTGCATTTTTTCAATAGCGTTCAGTAGTTTTACCGTAAATGCTTCAACATCCTCTTTTTTTAGTCCATTGCATATAAGCAAGAATTCTTCTCCTCCCCATCTTGATAAAAAGTCATTACTTCTTATATGACTATTTATCGTATCTGCTAATTTAATAAGCACCTGATCTCCAACACTATGGCCACAACTGTCATTTACTTTTTTGAAATTATCAATATCAATCATCATTATTTTTGCGTTAAGTCCTACGCTTTTAAAATTGGCCCATGATGTTGCAAGATATTTATATGCAGCTCTTCTGTTATATGTGTTGGTAAGAGGATCTTTCAAAGATTCTTCAATAAGTGTCTTGTTAAAGTTTCCATAATACCATCTTTCTAAATGATGAACGACAACCAGAGCAATTATAATTATTACAATAACTATACTGGATAGTATTATTAGAAGCCTTCTGACCTGCTGGCTTTTATCTTGTGTTGTTTTATCAACATATTCCTGAATATCATCAAGATGAACACCCATTGCAATAATCCAATCAAAATCTTTATAAAGCTTAGCGTATGTTATCTTTTCTGATATTGTATCGCTATTTAATTTCTTGAAATAGTATTGAAAGAATAACTCTCCGTACTGTTTCACTCCTTCAAGTTCTGTCTTGTATGGAGTCGTTCCCATGACATCTGTCATATTCGTAGACAAATATATACCTTCTGTATCTTTTAAATTTGGATGTATCCGTCTTATAGCATAATCATCCCCACCAGCATAATTAACTATTTCATTAACCCAGACATATGCATCATCTTCAAATTTTAATCCATGTATTTCATTATATAAGGCATTTTTTACTCTTGAGTCTATTACATTCTGGCTTACTCCTATTACTATTTTATAATTGCCATATAATTTACTAGTATATACAGGAAGTTCTGAGGATAAATGGTTTATGTATTCAGTACTTATAATGTTCTCATCTTCCAATGATGGAATGTATTGAAAGACAACTTCGTTATTCTGGCTATTGATAATCAGAAAAGTGAAATCTATCTTCTTTGCTTCCTGCTGCATGTACTGCTTTGCATAATAAAGAAATCCCTCAGAGTCTGCTAAATAGTAATTATCAAATATTCCAATCATATCCTCTGCAAGATGCTGGTGATAAATTACCTGGTTTTCATTTTTCTGCTCTATCCCATCTATTATGTTGTTTACAGTGTCTTTAAGATATCCTTTTTTAACATCCATTATGCTGTCTTTTGCATATTCATGGTATGCTTCTTCTAAATCAATTAATACGAAATAAACTACTCCGCTTATAATCAGTCCAATTACAAGTATTATTGAAATAAGCAGAATCCTATATTTTTTTCTTAAATAATCCATATAAACTCCTGTAACATTACTAACTACATATTATGTCAACTATCATGCATCTCGTTATGAGTATATATTATTTTTTAATACATATTCAATGGAGTTTGAAATATATTAATTCCAATTGAGTTGATTTACGTTAATTTCTAGATATTTCCATCCATACATTTTATATATTCTGCTACTAAAAAAGGGTTCTGAATATCCTTTTCATCCAAACCTCTGAAGCAGTATAATTCATCCCACAATGTTTCGCTTCCTTCTATATGAAAAAATCCTGTTACCTGATCTATTCCAATAAATATCCTCATATCTTTGTATATATCTGGTCTGTTAATGTAAAGGCTTTTGCTCTCATCTGTATTTATAATATAGAAAGTCTTAATATCTGGTGTTGTACCTGAAGGCAGCTTTTCTAAATGACATTTATTATTCATAATATTGGATTTGACTACTTCTGATAATTTTTCATCATTTATTACTTCTAAGCAATACT
>JAQVAJ010000315.1 GCA_028690885.1 Clostridia bacterium | reverse complement strand
AATTATTCGATTTCTTTAGAAGCACCAAGAATTGCAGTTGATATGGTTGGAGCTATCTTAAATTATCCTGCATCAGTTTTTGGCATGATGAAAGACGAGCTTATGCTTATTGAAGAAAGTTTTTATTCTGGAGATAAGTCATTTAAAAGCAATCTGCTTATAATGCCCGAACCGGCTTCTTTGGATAGAATGTTTGAAAAGTTAGGTGCTTTATGACCGGAAAACAGATTGTTGTAGGGATATCAGATTTGAATACAGCATATTCTCCCGATGAGTTGATTTCCTATGCATTAGGATCATGTATAGGAATATGCCTGTATGACAAGTTCCAAAAAATTGCAGGACTCTCACATATACTTCTGCCTGACTCTTCTACATATAAGGCAGTTGATAATATGAAGTTCGCAGATACTGCAATAAAAGAACTTATTAGCAGAATGCTAAGAATGGGATGCAGAAAAAATAGCCTAACTGCTAAGATAGCAGGAGGAGCTAATATGTTTTCCTGGTCCGGGGAGACGGTAGGTGACAAAAATATTAAATCAGTTGAGGAACAATTGAGAATACATGGGATACCATTACTTGCTAAAGACGTAGGGGGGGATTATGGAAGAACCGTTTCAATATGCGCTGAAACAGGTGTAGTAACCGTTAAAGCACTTACCAGAGGGGTTAAGACCCTGTAATTCAGTTTTTTATGATAAGCATATCCTTTATATCATCTTCATTAATAATAGCTATAATAACCTTTAAAACATAAGGAAGAAGATCTGCCCTGTCAGGCAGATTTACATTTATATCTAAATTTTCATAATACTTATTACAGAACTCAATCATTCTACTTACGGAGAGGTCTGATACTTCTGAAATGGTATCAGCTTTAACGAAGATATCAAAAATCGGAATTTTTGCAATGTATACAGCATTATCTACATATTCAATTTCAACATAAATATTATACTTGGTTAGGAGTTTTTCCAAGTGGGATGTATTAATTAATGTTAATAAATCACGATTTCTTTTAATGAATTCTGGATGACTCCTTACAGCAGAGTCAATGGTTTCACTCCAGTTTTTTCTTACATCAGTAGAATTTTTAGCTTTCATTAGAACCTCCGTCTGCTTTATAAGTTCAATTTTATACTTGCTTTATCTGATAGTAAAGGCGATAGCAAAAAAAACTATAATATGGTTGTACATATCATAGTTTTGCTTTTGGACGAATGGAAGCTATATGAAGTAATCCTTATCCTTTTATGGTGGCAGTTAAAATATCTTACTTTATACGAATTTCTTAATTGCCTGCACAAGTTTTGCTTCTTGAAAAGGCTTTACAATAAAGTCTTTTGCTCCAATTTGGATTGATTCCATTACCATATCCTGCTGACCAAGCGCTGAACACATTATTATATTGGCTTTTGGATCCATCTTTTTAATTGCCTTCAGAGCATCTACTCCGCTCATCTCAGGCATGGTAATATCCATTACAACCAGCTTGGGTTGTAGTTCCTGATACTTCTCAACTGCAAGCATCCCATTAGCGGCTTCACCTGCTAAAGGAATATTATTCCTTGATAAAATATCCTTAATCATCATTCTCATAAATGCCGCATCATCTACAACTAAAACACCCTCTGTCATATTTACCTCCCTCTATATACTATTCTTATCAAGTATTTCTGATATTCTCATACCATAATACTCATCAATTACTACAACTTCACCTTTACCTATAGTCTTATTATTAATGACTATATTTACGTCTTCACCCACTAGTTTATCAAGCTCAATTATTGTTCCGCTTGTAAATTTTAATATTTCACTAATAGGTTTTTTAACTCTTCCTATTTCTATAGAAACTTCCAAAGGAACATCCATTAAGATATCATATCTGTTACCAAACATATTAGGTTTCTTATTGTCCTCTCCAAATGTCTGTAATTCTACTTTTTGTATATTTACTTTACTTGGTGGTTCAGCAGTATTAGACTTACTGGCTTTAACCTCCTGCTCTGATTGAACAGGTGTAGATAAAGACTCTGTATACTGCTGTTTGACTTTTTCTATCATTTTTTTTGCAAAATCCAAAGTCATGACTAACATGATTTCACTCTTTAATGTATCTTCAACATCAAGATCGAAAATGGTCATGACAAGAGTTTCACCCTTAATGAAATCATCTATTTTATCAGTAGAATAATCAGTTATTTTAACATCTGGAGTAGATATGTTCAGTCTTGTGTTCATCATTTCTGATAACGCAGTTGAGGAAGCTCCAATCATCTGATTCATAAGTTCTCCAGCAGCACTTAAGTTCATTTCATCAATAGGGCCTTCTTTAACTTCTCCTTTGCCACCCATCATTATATCTGTAATTATCTTGACGTCTTCATCTCTCAGATTTAAAACATTCTTACCAGATATTCCTTCAATATATGTTATTTCCACTGTTACATAAGGGATTGCATATTCTGTAGGCATATTATTATCTTCAAGTATAACAACTTTTGGAGTCGTAATACTGACTTTTCTGTTCAGAATTTTTGAAAGAGCAGTTGCAGAATTCCCCATACCAATATTGCCTATCTCACCGAGCATATCTATGTCTTCTTCGGTAAGAGGACTGGGGCTACCTCCATTTATGAGTTTATCAATCTCTGCCTGAGTTAATTCTTTTCCCATTTCATGATGTCCTTTCTATAGTATTATTGATTCTTAGTGCAATTTTATTATTCTTCTGTCCTAAATCCACAGAGAATTTTGGTATATTATTTAAAAGTAACTCTGCTTGTTCTGTTGTTTTCTTTTTTAGTTTTATTACATCACCTGCCTGAATTCTTTCCAGTTCATCTAATGTAAGATAAGCCTTACCCAGATTGCAGATCATTTCAACAATATTGTTTGTAATTTTATTCTTCAGGTACTCTTCATGAGAAACACCATCAGGTTTTGAAGTTCTTGTAAATCCTTTTGTTACAGCTATATTTCTTAATACTGGCTCTATAAGGAAATATGGTATACAGAAGTTTATAAAGCCTTCATTTTCGGCTATATGCGCTTTCAATGTAACTATTGCAATAATAGCGCTTGGTGCGGCGATTTGTATGTGCTGTCCCATATTTTCCACTCTTTGCAGATTAAGCTTTATATCTGCAAAGCCTTTC
>JAQVAJ010000314.1 GCA_028690885.1 Clostridia bacterium | reverse complement strand
ATTTCTGCGGGTATAACAGGAAAACTCAATCATGCTTCATCGGTTTAAGGTGAGACAATGTTCACAGTTGAAAATCCAACAGAAGATATTTTATTAAATGGAACATTAACTGGAGCAGCAAGTATTATATCTACATCAACTCCAGTTGCTTCAACTGATGGATATTATGTTGATTTCTTTCTCGAGTTAGTAAATACCGGTGAAGATGATGTAGTAGTTGGGCTTGACAGTCTTACAATTGCACCAGTATCTAATTCGGTAACAGAAGATAATATTGTAGGTGCAGTAAGATTTGCAATACTTGAAAATGGTAATACAAGTACAGGTGTATTTGGAAAAGGTGAGGGAACAACAGTAGTAGCTTATAATGATATCGGGTCAACTGCAGACCAGACAGTTCTTACAACAAGTGCAAACGTATTCACACTTGATGGCGGTGGAAGTGCAAATATTTCAACACCAGCTAAAATGAAATCAATCACAGTACGTGTATGGATAGAAGGTCAGGATCCTGATTGTGTATCAGCAAAAGCTGGTTCCTCATTCTCGATCGAATTTGATTTCTACGTAGCAGATACACTAACAACACCGTAACTCTTATTTTAGTTTAGTACCCGCTCGTGACGCAGGGACGTGTTGCGGGCGGGGAAATTGATAATTTAGTAAGTCGGCATTAAGCATTATCAGTTGATTGCACTGAGTTTGCTTAATGGAAAAGATCTTTCATCTTGACTGAAAGACCTTTTCTGTTAAGTACAGATATGCGATTTATGTAGTTTGAATGGAGGAGTTTTTATGAAAAAGGGGTTAAAAATAGTAGGTAATATATTGTTATGGTTATTTGTAGTAGTAGCCGTGTTTATGACAATAATAGCGTTTTCATCTACTAAGAACGAGAACGGGGTAGCAGTAATTTTTGGTAGAATGCCCATTACAATCTTATCTGAATCCATGGATCCAACACTAAAGAAAGGTGATTTAATAATCAGTCATGAGCTTTCACCTGAACAAAAGGGAACGCTGAGTGAGGACGATATCATCACTTACAAAGTGGATTTAAACGGGGATGGTTTTATGGAGTTAAACACTCACAGGATTACAGCTGTGAGAACAAATGGAGGATTTGTATACTACACGACAAAAGGTGATAACAACGCTATCGCAGATACTCAGGAAGTACGGTATGACAATGTAGTAGGAGTATATAACGGAAGAAGAGTTCCAGCAGTTGGAGCAGTTTTGAATTTCCTTCAGACACCGACTGGGTTTCTTATTTGTGTAGTAATACCATTAATACTGTTCTTGCTATATGAGATATATAACTTTATAAGAGTTATGATATCTATGAAATCCGACAAGCAAAATAAGGAGTATGAAGAGGAAATTAAGAAAAAAGCTATTGAGGAATATCTTGCTCAGCAAAAAACTGAACAACCAGATAAAGCCGTTTCCGAAGATACAAAAACGTCTTGATTTAATCTTGAATAAAGGATAAACATAAGGTATGGATGCTTTTTTAAGTTGGTTTTTTGAGTTTATGAACTTCATGCTACAGGGTATTATCAGGTTCTTTGTAGGAATTTTTGAAGGCATAGTACAAACTTTCAATATTGGCAGGTATATAGAGATATTCAGAAGTCATTATCAGCAATTTGGATTTCTTGACTGGGTATTCTCAATTCTTGCGATAATTTTGATATTAGCTGTCTGGTTAACAATAATATTGTTGATTGTTTTTGGCGTACGAAGGATTGTAAGGCTCAGAAAAAACACTGTTACTCAGGAAAGTATCTTTGAAGAAATTACTGATCTTCACAAAGAAATTTTGAGGCTTAATGATGAAAAAGACAGAATACTATCATTAAAAGTCTCTCAGGCAGGTATTTCTGCTAAAGATTTAGCAAAGGAATTATCCGATATTACTGAAAAGTCTTATGAGAAGATAAAGCAGATGGAAGGTGTTGATATTCCTGATATGGAAGCTGCTGAAGATTATGCAAAATCTCAGGCTCCAATGGCTCCTGAAGCATTAATTGAAAGCCGATTCAGTAAATTAATAGAAGTAGACCAGAAATATACATATTACACACCTGAAGCATATTACACTGGATTTACACTTGAAGAATTATGTAAAGATATTAGGAATTTTGCATGCAGTAAAATGAATCTGTATTACGAGTTAGAAATGATTAGGACACTGATAGCGAGTATGGCCTCAACTAAATTGATTCTTTTACAGGGAATATCTGGTACTGGTAAAACATCTTTACCATATTGTGTAGGCAAGTTCTTGAAGAATGATGCGACTATGGCTTCAGTTCAGCCCTCCTGGAGAGACAGAACAGAACTATTTGGTTATTTTAATGAATTTACCAAGAAATTTAACGAAACTGATGTTTTAAGAAGAATATATGAATCATCATATAATGATGATATTAATCTAATCGTACTTGATGAGATGAATATAGCACGTGTAGAGTACTATTTTGCCGAAATGCTATCTATACTTGAAATGCCCGATCCAGAACAGTGGAAACTGGAACTTGTACCAAGCTCATGGCCATCAGATCCTAGAAACCTGACAGGTGGAAGGTTAATGATTCCAGAGAATATATGGTATTTAGGTACAGCAAATAATGACGATTCAACATTTGCAGTTTCAGATAAAGTGTATGACCGTGCATTTACTATCAATTTTGAATCAAAAGGACAGCCATTTGATGCTCCAGATACCGAAGCCAGATCAATAAGCTTTTCATATCTTGAAGAGTTATATTCCGATGCATGGGAAAAGTATCCTGTAACAAAAGATAATCTTGACAAGATTGCGAAACTTGACATATATATAATCCAAAAATTCAGAATTGCTTTTGGTAATCGTATTATGAAGCAGCTTTATGAATTTGTTCCTGTATATGTGGCTTGTGGCGGTACTGAGATAGATGGTATTGATTATGTTCTTTATACAAAAGTTTTCAGAAAATTCGAGAGTTTGAATCTTTCTCTGATTAGAGAAGATTTAAGAGAACTAATTGTTTATCTTAATAAGAGTTTCGGTAAAAGCAATATGAATGAATGCAAGAATTATCTGGAAAGATTACAAAAGATGTATTGATAATTTCTGAAGGAGGAATTCGTTATGCCAAGGTATAGCAAAAAGCTAGTGCTTGATGACGACCAGA
>JAQVAJ010000313.1 GCA_028690885.1 Clostridia bacterium | reverse complement strand
ATAATCTCTTTATTATCACAAAGCCCTATATAGTTATTTGAGCAAAGAACAATCACGTCGTTATACTTTTCAATGTTTGATTTGCTGCTCATTGGAGTTGTAAGATACTGATACTCTTTGTATGTTCCGCCTTGTTTCATTGCATTTAATCTGTTTTGTAAATTTGAATATAGATCCATAATACTAAATCTCCTTACTTTGATATATATATTATACACTCTTTATATACTTTTTGTGGTTCTTACATTTTTTTATGACTTCTTAGTTTTATAATTGATATCATCTTCACTTTGCAGATCTGATGTTGCTTTAATTTATTTTATTTATTCTAAACATGTAATAATTCCGTATTCTATTGCTTTATCATATATCTCTTTGAAAAACTTTTTCACACCTTCTAAATATTTTATTTGAAAAGTTCCTATATAGGTATCATAAATAATCTTACCTTTGAAGGGAAGCAATACAGTTTCAATTTGTATTGGTAAATTTCTTTGTAATATATTCGATATTGAATTGCTTATACCTTTTATTCCATAAAGCCTGTCTTCACCGTTTTCATTCGAAGTAATTGCTACTGCATATTCTGGTTTATACTCCAGAACAAAAAACATACCCTTTATATGATTAGTTTTCCATAATTTTAGAATATCAATCTTTTCTTTGGTTAGAGCCACCTTTTTTATATATTCCTCTATCAGTTCAGGATTGCTCCATAATACTTCGCGTACTTTATGTAATTTAACATCGTTTATATTGTTTGGATAATCAGTTGTAATTCTGATATTAAGAATATTTTTCTTATCATTGACAAAACTTAATAACCCATACCACATCTCATAAAATTCTCTGCATTCTTCTGAACTCAACTGGGCTTCCTTTTTATCTTCAAAAACAGAACAGCAATTTTTATATTTCTTACCGCTTCCGCATGGACATAATTCATTTCGCTCGATTTTTCTCTTCTCATATACTGGAAACTTAATAATTTTTTTGTTTTGTTCTTTCATAATATCGCACAGTTCTATTGGAGTATATCCTTTATTTTCCCAAATACGTGTGTTGTTTTTGGCATCTGTAATCATATTTATGAAATCCTGTATCTGTTTTTCATCATCAACCATAAAGTCAATTTTTTGCAGTATATCTGTCAAACCTCCAATATCATTACTATACATTATATATTCTTCAATCTCATTGAATATCTGATATATGTGTTTTGTTCTACCAAAATGATCACTGATGTAAAGGTAAATGTTCAATAGGTTATCATTATCTGTATAATATTCATCTGCATACTGAAGAAAAGTGCTTCTATCAGGGATATACCGCGGTTTTTCAGATTGTATTTCCAGCAAGTAATCTGCTTGTTCAAAATCAGTAAAAAATGAATAATGAACAATGTAATGCTTATAGAAACAGTACCAGCCTTCTTTAAGCACAAGTGGTAGAAGAAAAGTATAAATATCTTTGTAATCTATGTGTTCGTTATTTTGTTTGTTAAAAATATCAATAAGTTCATTACAGCTTATAATGCCATATAGGTTTACAGCTGCACGTGCATAAGAATGGAGAAGCTTCTTTGTATTGGCTTTCCCGTTTGGACAGCGAATCACATCTGACGCATTGTTGAATTTTTTAAAAATTCTTTTTGCTTGTTTCTCAGTCATTTTACCATTACTCCTGATTCTTTTTACTCGTCTATGTAAAAATACTCGCTACCATTATTATATTCATTACACTCACGTTGCCAGGATTCCATGTTTTCTTTAATTTCATTACATAAATAATTATAACTGCTATTTTCAATGTAACCATGTTCTGCCATACATTTGTAGAATTTCTTTATACTTGCTGCAGTTGTCTTTATAGTACCAGGCGTTGGCCACATACATTTACGAATAAAAAAATAGCCTAAAAACATATCTATCATGAAGGTACCATCACTCATCTTCAAAGAGTCTTCTCTAAGCAGATATGTATTGATATAAAAATCAACATTGCTCCGATGTCTTCTTATTGTACTGTTTGCAAGATTAGCTTTCTTCATATCATTTTCAAAAATTTCCAGGTATTCAGAATTAGTAAGCTGCTGTTGTTTGCATTGCTTATCATATTCGCTTTTATCAAATTTAAAATCTTCTATTTCAAAATTCTCTAAATCAAATTCATCTAAACTAAACTCATCCTCTTTCTTCATATACTACCTCCTAGTAATGTAATTGTATTCAATTGTTATTGTACCATTTCCTTATTATAGTTTGCATGAAATATTTTAATAGATTTAGGATACTGTATAAATAGATATCAAACTATATAAAGGTTTGGTTATTAGTTCTTATTAATAATTGTTCCGTCAACTGATGAAAAATACCGCTCTTGTCCGTTATTATACATAACTCTCCATACATTCATTATTGAAGAAGTCTCATCATCATATAAATAACCTGCATCTATCTTCTTTATTGTGATAAAAGACTGGCCCTGTCGGATAAATCCGCTTGCTAAAATATTTCCTATTGATACGGTAGCCCTGTTATATTCGGTATCAGAAACCTGATAATTCACATTGCTGATTACTACCTGGTCAATCCCATCTCTGCTTATTGTAATCTCTATTTTCTTATCATATATGTAACTGGACCCATCAACGTAGATATAGCTGAACTTATATATGTTTACTCCTGCAGTAAGTATGGAATCTAACATATATGATTCGCTTTTTACAGGAAGATTTTCAACAAATGAATCAGACAGCTGCGTAGCTAAGTCCAGTGAAAAATTTTCATATCTCTGCGTTACAACTGGCTCAAATATAATCTGTTTAGAAGCTTCATCTTCATAAAGTAAACCTTCTATATTGCTCAGATAATTTAGAATTTCAGTGTTATCCGCTTCTATATATATTAACTCAGCGCTTGGAGCAGCATATTGAGGTATATCACACTCCAGTTTGATATCTCTGTATTCCAATAACTGTATAACATGTTTCAACTCATCTTCAGATTTCGGTTCAGAGAATGCAAGGTTGATAATATATATAGTCATGAATATATTGACTACGAGAAGCAGTATGATAATAATTCTGAGAGCTTTTTTAGAATCCATTAGTCTTCTGCCTCCTTAAGTTCTATTACTAAAACAGATTCATCATCAATTATCCATGATGGCAATAAAACAGTATCTTCAT
>JAQVAJ010000312.1 GCA_028690885.1 Clostridia bacterium | reverse complement strand
TGCACCCCATAGTTTAATAGCAGGCCTGTCGACCTGCTTATTTTGAAATATCCTCATTATTCTTTCTTTTGATGTTAGTGACATATATACCGCCTCTGTTTCAGTTAATATGATTATGCCTTATTTTGTACAATCATACAACTGATATTGAGGAATTTTTGATTTTTACTTTTCCGGTGCAGGAGCTTTAACTACAATAAGTTCAAGTGTTTCATCATTTTTATTTCCGACATTCATTTTTACTCCTTTTGGTATCTTTAAAAGAGTTCCTTTTACGTATTCATTTGGTTTTTCGTCACCAAGGCCGATTGTTAATGTTCCTCTTACAACTGTCATATAAACATTTGAATTTGAGACATGTTCTGGAAGGCCTTCTTCTTTATTAAATACCATGTGTATATAATGCAGATTATCATCAAATATAACTTTTTCAACTGCTTTTGTATTATCTGTAGACAATTTAAATATCTGTTCTATCATATAACTACCTCCAATATTATTTAATGATATTATATTTCACAATGACAGAATTTGCAGTAACAAAGTTACCATAAATTCATTCAAAACTACTGCTTTGCATTGTTATATAGGATTGAGCCCTTCGGGCAGACATCCTTACAGTTAGTACACTGATGACAAATATTAGGCGTAATAGTGGCCTTTTTTGTTTCTGATGATACTTTTATAGCGTCTGAAGGACATGCTTTTTCACACAACCTGCACCCAATACAGGTTTCTTTATCAACTTTTTTCGAAAAAAGCGGTTTTCTACCGAAAATACCCTGTAATGTGCCAAATGGGCATATAAGGTTATGAAATACATGAGGCTTATATCTTAGCGTTACAAGAAAACCTACTGCTATCCAAATTGGTATTATTGGCAAATCGATTTTCAAAGCTTTTTTGAAAATTAGCATTAAAGCAATACTTAATGCTAAAAATATCCATGCAAAAACACCTGAGGATAGCCATTTGGGCGTTTTATCTGTTTGAATGCTCATCTTTTTAGATAAGAACTCAGCTGGCCCCATTACAGTATTAATAGGACACATAAAACCACAATATATTCTGCCAAAAAACAAAGCCAATATAAGGCTTAATCCATATAAAGCCAGCCATATAAAAGGTTTGCCAATCAGCATCAAGAATAAAAATATTCCAAAAAATGCTATCCTTATTACCGTTATCCAAGTCTTGTTCATAAATACCTCCACATTTTGTATAAGTATACTTTATTAAGATATGTAAATGTGTTACATTGGTAACACATGGAGGATGACATGATAAATGATCAAAATATAATAACGAAAAATATATCAAATACAAAATATGAGCAACTATTATCAAACAATATAATTCGCTTTAAGAAGTATTCTAAAGGCAACTTTATTCATATGGAAAATGACTTATGTACTCTTCTTGAAATTATAATTGAAGGTAATGTCTCAATTGACAGAATAGATGAAGAAGGAAATGTGATGTGTATTGCGAAATTTACAAAAAATGATATCCTGGGAGGTAATCTGCTTTTTTCCAGAACACCTGCTTACCCTATGAGTATTATTGCAAATACTGATGTTACTATGCTGCAAATAAAAAAGGATGATCTTTTCAATCTGATGTGTCATTATCCTGATTTTTTGAAAGCATATCTTGAAAACATATCTGATAACGCATTTATTCTCGGAGACAGGATTAGAGGGTATGTGAAAACAACATTAAGGCAGATTCTCACTAATTATTTAAAAAAACAGTCAAATATACAGAAAAGCAATACAATAAAATTAAACATGACAAAAAAAGAACTAGCTTTTCTTTTAGGAGTTCAAAGAACCTCTCTTTCCAGAGAGCTTGCAAAGATGCGTAATGATAAACTGATAACCTTCAATAAAAATGAGATAAAGATAATAAATTTTGAAAAAGATTATTGACATATGTCATTAATGATGTATACTAATAATATCTGACATATGTCAGAAATGAAACAGGAGGTTATAGAAATGCCAAGATTTGACGGAACAGGACCAATGGGTATGGGTCCAATGACCGGTAGAGGATTAGGATATTGCACAGGAGTAAGACGTCCTTTAGGTGCAGGTTATGGTGGAGGTTTTTACGGCAGAGGCAGAGGAGGCGGTTTCGGATACAAAAGAGGATTTTTCGGATATTCAAGACCTGTATATTATGACAATCCTCAATATGTAGAAAAGCCTTCAAAAGAACTTCTATTGGATCAGAAGAAGTATCTCGAAGAAGAACTTGCATCTATCAATAAACAGATAGATGAGTTAAAATAAACCTTAAGGACAATTAAGAACAAGAAAGGTTACCTATGGCAAGACCACGAAAATGGCGTACAGTATGTGACCTGCCCCAAATAAACCGTTTCGGGCCTATGTCTTCTAAAGATGCAGTACTCGAAACGGTGATAATGGCGGTAGATGAATATGAAACATTACGGCTTATTGATCTTGAAGGATTCACTCAGGAGCAATGTGCTGATCAGATGAATATTGCCCGAACAACAATACAAGGTATTTATAGTGAAGCTAGAAGAAAACTTGCAGATTCTTTAGTAAATGGAAAAAATCTGGTAATTGAAGGTGGCGACTATATGTTATGTAATGGAATGGGCCGAGGATGTCAGATGCAAGGTTGCAGACGACACAGACATGGTAACGGGCACAACAATGAATTTTAGGAGGAATATATGAAAATAGCAATACCAGCAGATGAAAAGAATTTAGATTCACAAGTATGTATATCTTTTGGAAGAGCTCCATATTATTTATATTATGATTTAGAGAGTGATAAAGCTGAATTCGTAGAGAATGTAGCAGCTAGTGCTCCTGGCGGAGCAGGAATCCAAGCTGCCCAATCAATAATTGACAATAAGGCTGATGTTCTTTTAACTCCAAGATGCGGTGAGAATGCAGCCAGAGTAATTCATTCATCTGGTATCAGAATGTTTAAAACAAAATCCGGATCAATAAGAGAGAACATCGAGGAGTTTAAAAACAACAACCTTGAATCTCTATCTGAAATACATCCTGGTTTTCATAAACACGGGTAATTAGTATTATGAAAATTGCTGTATTAAGTGGCAAAGGAGGAACTGGCAAAACCTTTGTCACCGTAAACCTTGCTTATGCGAACAATAATTCTGTGTATATTGATTGCGATGTTGAAGAACCAAA
>JAQVAJ010000311.1 GCA_028690885.1 Clostridia bacterium | reverse complement strand
AGGTGGTTACTACTATGAATCAGAATCTACTTGCTTTGCGTCAGAAAGCTCAGATAACACAGAAAGAAGCTGCATGCTACTTAGGGATATCCTTAAGATCGTACCAATCATACGAGAAAGAGCCTGAGAAGCAAACATCTTATAAATATGAGTATTTAGTTAAAAAACTATTAGAACTGAGTTTTGTTGACGAAACACATGGCATACTCAAAGTTGAGGAAATCAAAAAAATATGTGGACAAGTATTTTCAAAATATCCTGTTCAATATTGCTACCTCTTTGGTTCTTATGCTAAAGGGCATCCACGTGAGGATAGCGATGTCGATCTTCTCATTTCCTCAGATGTATCCGGATTAAAATTCTATGCATTAGTTGAGGATTTAACAACTACCTTACGTAAAAAAGTTGATATTCTTGACAAAAATCAACTTTTGGATAATACATCCTTGATAAATGAAATTTTAAAAGATGGGATAAAAATATATGGATAATCCTAAGACAGATTCATATTATATTAAAAAAATACATAATGATTTAACTTTCATATGCCTTCATATGAATGAAGTTAAAATCGAAGAGTTAGAATCTAATGAAATTCTGCTGGACTCAATGATGTTCCGCCTTATTCAGATTTCTGAAACATCAAGAAAGCTTACAGATGAATACAAGAAAAGAAATGATATCATTCCATGGAATGCCTTATATGGGTTACGTAATAGAATAGTCCATGATTATGGCAGTGTTGATCTTACAATTATATATGAAACATTGATACATGATATACCTGACGTTCTAGCACTTATTCAAGATCATGAATTGAACAATATAAATTCATCTAAACTGTAAATTCATCACCTTATGCAGTTGAGATTTATAAAAAGCTGGGTTTTACTGCTGATACTGATGAACAAATTAAAGAAGGTATAAGATTCACTCCTATGACATATACAAAATAGAAATTTTATACTTCAATAAGAGTAAATTAAAACAAAATCATTGATTAAATAAACATATTATTCCCTCCATGTACAGTTATTTTCTGTATTCACCCATATGTGAAAATATACTGCTATTATGTAAAGTAATAATTATGTTTGAACAATTGAGATAATTGATTCTGTAAAGACTTTATATATATATGCATTGAAACATAAGATATTTAGAAGTAGACATACTATGTCCCATTTCACAATAAACATATTGCTCGTTCTATGTCCTATACTATCTGTTACAATATTAGTATCCTATTTTCCGAAGGGAGGCCACTAAATTAATGGATTTAGTAAAAACAGGTGTTTTTATCAAGACACTAAGAAATGAAAAAAGACTAACACAGGAACAGCTATCAGAACAGTTTGGTGTATCTAGAAGAACAGTTTCACGCTGGGAGACCGGTTCTAATGTACCTGATCTGGATATACTTGTTGAAATGGCTGACTATTTTGAAGTTGATCTTAGAGAATTACTTGATGGGGAAAGGAAAAAGGAAAAAATGGATAAACAATTAAAGGAAACAGTACTACAAGTTGCTGATTACAGCAATATTGAAAAAAAGAGAATAACACCAATGGCACGTATATATTTTATAGTCGGAATCATTGCATTAGTAATCAACGGAATATTGACTATCAGCGAATTACCGGAAACATTCTGGATTGGTTTTGCAAAAGGCTCAACTATAGGGTTGGCTCTAGCAGCAATGGTTATAGGGCTTATTTACACTAGTGGTCACTTAGCAAAGCTCATTGCTGTAAAGAGAAGTTTATTTGGCAGGAAATAGACTCTGATTAATAAAATAAATATTATACTTGAAATAATTTAATCAAAACTCGGCGATGTCAGTAAGATATCGCCGTTTAATTACTTCATCTACTTTTACAGAAAAATGCTCCATCAGATCTTTTTCTATAATTCCCTCTTAAGATACACCATATCCACTAACTGAATTCCATCTTCAAACATAGGATGATCATAATTATCTGTAAAGAAGTTTTTTACAACATGCGACTTTAAGAATCCGCACTTTTCATAGAATTTCAGTATACCAGGACAATCACCTGTTCCTACGAATAACTGCTTGCCGGATTCTTTGTAATAATCTGCAATATATGAGATCAGATTCTTTGCATATCCTTTTTTCTGATACTTAGGTACTGTAACAATATTCTTGATTTCATAAATTCCGTACTCTTCTTCTGTTACAACACAAACAGCTTTAACATCATCATCATATAAAGCAAACATGTCACCAATATACAAATACTTTTCAATCATACTTATCTGTTCATCTGCAATTAGCAGCAGTTCCATGTAATTTGCTTTATCTTTATCAGCAATTTTCACAAATTCCATCCCGCATATTCCCTTCCCATCAGTTTACATAAATGCATTATATA
Source organism: Clostridia bacterium (assembly GCA_028690885.1). Classification (GTDB taxonomy): domain Bacteria; phylum Bacillota; class Clostridia; order DUPQ01; family DUPQ01; genus DUPQ01. Next base: position 805 of record JAQVAJ010000311.1, on the reverse strand, counting down.
CATTTTACTTTCAGATATGCTGCTTTTTTTATAATTATCTTCATGATTGTACTATAATAATTGATAAGACTATACTTAATAAAGATATAGGAAAGGATTTATTAATGAGTAAATACGACCTTTTATGGAAGTATATAAAGGAAAGAAAGACTACCTATATAAAACTGACTTTTGATGAAATTCAAAAGATTGCTGGGATTCCTTTGGATCATTCATTCTTGAACTACAAGAAAGAATTACTTGCATATGGGTATAAAGTTGGCAAGATTTCAATAAAGGAACAAACTGTATCATTTGAAAAAACAGATTAGGATATTCTCTTTTTATTTGTTTATTCACTAATAAAATTTGAACAAGGAGTTTTATCATGTCGATTAAGGAAATTGGTTGTTGTGGAGCATACTGCAAGACATGTATCGCATTTAAAGAGCATACATGTAAGGGTTGTAAAATCGGTTACAATAATGGAAGCAGGGATATTTCAAAAGCAAAATGTGTGATGAAAGTTTGCTGTGTAAACAGAGAACTTCAATCTTGTGCTGACTGTTGTGAATATGCAACATGCGAAATACTTAATAACTTTTATAGTAAAAACGGTTACAAATATGGCAAGTATAAACAAGCGATTGATTTCATAAGAAAGAATGGATATGATGTGTTTATTGAGATAGCAGATAAGTGGAGTAATGCATATGGAAAGTATTAACCATTAAGTTACATATATGCAAATTGAACTATAAAAACAAGGAGAACAGATATGATAACTGACACATTTGACAATAAGTCAGAAGCAATTATAAATCCA
>JAQVAJ010000310.1 GCA_028690885.1 Clostridia bacterium | reverse complement strand
TTTCGTCTTTATGGGCAAGGGTCTTCTTGCTGAGCCTGAATGGGTTAATCTGGTAGAGCAGGGAAAAGCAGATCTTATAAGGCCTTGCATAGGATGCCAGAAATGTATTGACTCCCAGCTTCAAAGCAAAGGCCGTGCAATCTGTTCTGGTAATGCTGTAATTGGAAGAGGGGACAATATATATGAAATACCGTCGGCAGATGTTAAAAAGAAGATAGTTGTAGTAGGAGCAGGACCGGCAGGAGTAGAAGCTGCTAGAATAGCTGCAATGAGAGGTCACAGTGTTGTCATACTCGAAAAATCAGATAAAGTGGGCGGGCAGCTTTATGAAGCTGTAGTCCCAAAACATAAACAGAATCTAAAACAGTTAATACCTTATCTGAAAAGACAGCTTGAATACAATAAAATAGAGATCAAGTTTAACAAAGAAGCTACAGTAGAGAATGTATTAGCAGAGAAACCGGATGTGGTTATAACAGCAACTGGAGTTCTGCCTGTAATACCGAAAATACCAGGAATAGAAAGCAGCAATGTTATGCTTGTATCTGATGTTTTAAAAGGAGCTCAAACAGGAAAGAATGTTGTAATAATTGGCGGAGGAATAGTTGGTTGCGAAACAGCTGAATATCTTGCATCAGATAAAAAGAATGTAACAATAATCGAGATGCTCAATGAAGTGGCAAGTAATATGGTTAATGTTTCAAGAACTATTCTTTTAGGTCATTTGAGTCTACAAAATGTAGTAATACATACAAAAGCAAAATGTGTTGGTATTTATGATACATATATACTGGTAGAACAGTCAGATAAAAGTCAAATAAAAATTTCCTGTGATACAGTTGTTATTGCAGCAGGATACAAACCAAATAACATGCTTTACGAGCTGCTTAAAGATAAAGTTGAAACATACAATATTGGTGACAGCAATAATCCTGATTCGGTAGCATCAGCTGTTTATGAAGGATATTACACTGCGTTAAAGATATAGCTTTAAATTTTGATACAGTTTTGCAGGCACACTTTATTTGATATAATAAGGTTATTGTTTCGTTTATTTTTATAAATCATATTTTCTCATTATATATCAAGGAGTGTAACCATGAACATATCATATAACAAGACTATAGAAGTTAGATATACTGCTGATGTTTTTGTAGCAGGCGGAGGTCCAGCAGGAATTGCAGCAGCTATAAGTTGTGCAAGACAGGGAAAGAAAGTTTTTCTTGCGGAATCATTTTCTGCTTTTGGTGGAGCAGCAGTAACAATGCTTGTTCCTGGGTTTTCTGTATTCACAGATGGTGTGAACTTTCTGTCTTCCGGCATAGGCAAGGAAGTATATGACCGATTGAAAGAAGAAGCATATCCAAGATACAAAAGATATTGTCCGCGTTCAATTCCTGTTGAAACTTTGAAAGTAATTTATGATGACATGGTTTCAGATTCAAAAGTAAAATATCTGTTTCATTCCAATGTCATAGATTCTGTAGTTGAAAAAGGAAGTATTGAATATGTTATTTGTTCCTGTAAAGGCTCTATTTTTGCTGTTAAAGCAGATATCTACATTGACTGTACAGGAGACGGTGATTTAGCATATTATTCAAATGCTGATTATGAATTTGGTGATAAAAACGGGTTAGTTATGGCTGCTACGCTTTGTGGGATATGGTCAGGTATTGACTGGGATAATGTAAAGCTTCCTGATGGAAGGTGTCTTGATAAGGCTTTTTCAGATAAAGTTTTTACAAATGAAGACAGACATCATCCAGGAATGTGGAGGATTGCACAACAGACACAAAACAGTCAAGGTTTAAATAATTCTGATGGTATTGGGGGTTCAAATGTAGGACATATATACGGAATAGATTCCACAAACTCTGAGTCTTTAACAGAAGGAATTGTAAAAGGACGTCATCAGCTAAAAGAATACAGAAAGTATTATAAGGAATATCTTTCAGGTTTTGAAAATTGTGAACTTATTTGCTCTGCATCGTATTTAGGTATAAGGGAAAGCAGAAGAATAACATGCGATTATCGTTTAACTGTTGATGATTTTAAAAGCAGAGCATCTTTTGAAGATGAGATAGGCAGATACTGTTATGGCATAGATATTCATTCTGCTACTAACGACAAAGAAGGATATGATAAATTTATATCTGAATACACTTCACTAAGATATGCAAAAGGAGAAAGTTATGGTATACCGTACAGGTCTTTGGCGGTTAAAGGAATTGCAAATTTATTAACTGCAGGACGGTGTATATGTACAGACCGATATATGCAGTCTTCAATAAGGGTTATGCCAGGATGTTTTATAACAGGTCAGGCAGCAGGGATTGCCGCGGCCATATTATGTGAAGATAAAGAATACGATGTACATAAAGCAGATATAAAAAAGATACAAAAAAGACTTGTCTCATCAGGGGCATATCTGCCAAACTACAAAGTATAATTTTCATTAAAAAAAAGATGTTATGTCAGAGCCCCCGCAGCTCTTTCATAACATTTGTTTTGCTTCATGCAAAACCTTTTTTGATTCCTCTTTTTAGACAAATGACATATACTTGCTGTTTAGCTTGTATATCACCCCGTTTGCATATATATATTATCACTTATATCTTATAAATATATATTTGTCACAATTATGGCAATGACAAAACATTGCCAAATACTATTGATTAGTATAATATAGATTTATTGGAGGAGTGTTTAGGATTATGCCAGATAAAGTATATTCAGAACTGAATTTTTCGCAGAATTTAAAGACTATTTTAGCAGTACTTGGATGTACGAACTCCGATTTAGCAGTATATGGTGAATGCTCTGCTTCAAATATATCCAGGATACGTTCAGGAGCCAGAGTATGTAAAATGAATTCAAGTACAATGAATTCAATTGTTAACGGAATTTATGGTTATACTGAAGCTCACCATTATTTAGAAAAACTATACAATCTAATGGGGATGAAAAGCGATTTATCACCAGATAAAACGAAAAAAGCCATTGTGCACTGGATGTATTCAGAAAATGATAATAAGCTTCAAAAATCTGTTGAAAATAGCAGAACAGGTAGAAAACTGCCTTTTAATTTCTATAGTGAGAAACTAAATGCCATTATGGATATGCTGGATTTATCTAATGTAAAACTAGGGAAAGCAATTAATGTTGACCCATCATATATAAGCAGGCTTAGAAATGGAACCAGGGTTCCAAAACGAAATAGTGATATTACTGATAGGA
>JAQVAJ010000309.1 GCA_028690885.1 Clostridia bacterium | reverse complement strand
GACCCTTATGATACCACTGTAATCGTATTTAGCCTCGGGTCTCTTATCAATATAAATTGTGTTGCCAATAATCGCACCAGCAGTAAGAGTAATTTCTGCTCCCGTATCAATAACCGGTACTACATAGCCCTTTGATTTATAAACATACAAATCCCCTGTCATTGTTACTTCGCCTGTACTATATGTCCAGTTTTCTGTAAGCTTGTTATAAACAAGTTTGAAACTGCCTTCAATCTCAGTATCCACTCCCCAGCCGACAGTAACCATCTTCTTTTTCTTTTTCTTTTCTCCATATGAGCCTTCTGCATCGAGGTTGAATATCAATTCCAAATTCTCGGGAGTTTGTCTGAAAGTCGCATTGAAGACATCAAATCCTGAAGCTGGTAAACCTACAATTGTATTGTGTTCAAGAAATGGCATCTGACTTATTTGTTCGATTTCGCCCGCCGAATGACTGCCCATCGACCCAAAACTTTCTGCAACAAGCTTCCCATCAACATAACTGTATTCTATAACTATTCCTTTAACCGGGGCAGGATCGATAGTTGAAATTTTTGCATCAACCCAAGCTGATGCATTTCCGTAACGCGAGACAGCTCTTACCAGCAACCTTTCACCGGGGTATAACATAGTCGGATCAAGATCAAACCAAGACTCTCCATAGTATATACGTTGCACATAATTGTTGTATTTTATCTCATAAAATCCTATATCTGTATCAACCCAGTTTGCATCAATGTAAAACTTAGTTTCCATGGAGGAATCAGTCATAATAGTGTAAATAAAGGTGGTATCAGTTGTGTTATTAGAGCTCGAATACTTTGAGTAAATACGTGTTATTCCAAGCTTGTCCCTTTCAGCCTTAAGTATTGAAATATCATGCATGCCTGTATGGTGCACTTGTGCTTCACCGAAGTGTTCCATAGAACCTTCCCTGATTATCTTTATCTCGTGCGCTCCAAGACCCACATCTTTAATTGAGTAGCATATGCTTTGACCGTCATCTTCACTCAATACAGTCTTCATAGCAACAGTCCTCTGCCCGTCTAGTTCGACAGAAATATATGGATACAAAGTAAAATACTCTCCGTTATCCATGTTATACAATCTGAAGCGTAAATCCTGTACAGTCCTTTTATCAGAGATTATTACAGTCCTGCGCACCTGTTTACCGGTAGGTTCATCACCGTCCATATTGCCCCAGGTAAATACAAGTTCATAAGTTCCGAAAAGGCTGAGTGCCCTATAATCAAACGGAAAATATGCTCTTGCAATACTCCCACTGGCATCAGTACTTGTAACATAATCGCCGTAGTTCTTTACTTGCATATTGTTTTTATAAAGCGATACATTTACCAACTCATTCGGCACATATATCCCTTCATAGAGAACATCAATTGCATATAACCTCCTGCCTGGAATGACATCCAGCGGGTCATTATATTCATCTGAGTGTGTGAGGTTTTGATTCTGATTGGGGGAGACACGTAATTTAATATCTTCTTCACTATTTATACTACTAATATAGACTGTTTTGGTTATTTCATATGAAAGTCCAGCACTATCTTTAAGCGTTAGAGTTACAGCATACTCACCAGAGGATATATATGTGTGGGTGGCTGTTTTTCCTGAGCTGATCGCTGCATCTGCGAAGTTCCAATCATATGAAACAATAGAGCGTCCCTTATCTCTGAATATGTAGAAAAGCTTATCTGCACTAAATACAAGTTCTCTGTTAACAAGCCACCTAACAGATGGACCAACTGCAAAGGACTCACTATCGCTAAGAGCAACCAGTTTCCCTGTGGTAAATGAAAATTGAAGGCTGTCATTAGCCTTACCTGCCAAGTCAGTGACTGCACCTGCCGGTATACTGACAGTATAGGTTTCCTCTGGATTGAGCCAAGAATTCAGCACTTTGACATATGCCATATTTCCCGTAATAATTACACTGTTAATTAATCTATTACCTGCAGAATCAATTATTTTAATTTCATTAAATTTTGATCCTGGCTTAATATCCGTCGAAAAGTATATTTCAACTTTTGAATCTACCGGGGCAGCCTTAGCATTATCGACAGGATTAGTGTTGATTACAGCCAACGAATTCGTACCGGTAGTAAAACTGAAAACATAATCAGTTTTCATCTCATATACAGGGTACAATCTGGTTTTTACATAGTCCTTCTGTACTGTGACAGTGTACCTGGTATTTGGCTTCAAAGGGTTAACTGGGTCTATGTACACCGTTTTACTGTTTTCGATGAATGCTTCTGTTGTAAATTCAACGGTCGAACCATCAGCATCAGTAAGTCTTATTCTACCGCCTGCTAAAACAGCAGTGTCCTTGAAATACAGCCTTATACCGGTCGACACTGATACATTTGTATCACCAGAGGATGGGTAAGTGCTTGATATTTCCGGTCCAATCGGATCTGGAAGGGTAACAAAACTCAGTAGCGTAAGTGCATTTTGATTCATAAATCTGTCTTCAACAGCTCCTGGCGGGATAAGTATGAAATAAGTTCTCCCTCGAGACAGAGTTCGGTCTATATATTTTTGCGTGATAGTTATTACATCATTGTTAATAGTACAATTAATCGGATAATCTCTGAAGTTATCATCGTAAAGAACAATATTATTAAATGAGGTACCTGCAGATAATCCAGTACTGTTGAATTTCAACGATATTGTTGTATCGGTGCGAACCTGAGATTCACCACTTGCTGGAACAGAAGATATTACCTCTATTTTTTTTATTTGCTTCTCTTCGATAGAGAAGGAAAGATTTATTTCTTCTAAAACCTTGTTTCCAGATAAGTCGCTTATTACTTCTGAAGGTATACGAATTTCGTTTAGTCCTGAGGGAAAGTATCCTTCTGTATTCACAAGAATCAGCTTGTTACCATCAATCTTAACAATTATATTGGAATCAGACATTCCTCCGCTGTATTGAATCTTTGAAAAATCGAGTTTATGCGCATATGCAGGGTAGCGTCCATAAAGCTGAATGTCTTCATCAAAAGTGAAAATGACCTCTTTGGTGTTGTAATAAACATTTGTACTGCCATCTGCAGGACTTATCGAGACCATTGCAGGCTCAGTCTCATCTCTCATCGCAAGTATCGTATATTCGAAGGTTTTTATAAGTTCATCTATTCCTTTTCGTATTGTAACAGTTAACATAACTGTCCGATGATCTTGTAAATAACTAGGTCTTGTTATAACCCCTGTTGCATT
>JAQVAJ010000308.1 GCA_028690885.1 Clostridia bacterium | reverse complement strand
AGAGTTATAAACATAAAACAGGAGAGAATTGAAGATACTGATATAGGATATGAATTCTTACGTCAGTTCTATGATAACAATATACCGAAAAATATAATAATGTATAATGAGATATCTAATAGAGAAGATATTGAAGACTGGTTATCGGAAAATGCAAAAAGCAAAGTAAAAATTACAGTTCCTAAAAAAGGAAAATTCAAAAAACTAGCTGATACCGCATATGAAAATGCATTAGTGGCTCTGAATCTATATATGGGTCAAATCAAAAATATGGCAGATGTAAGTCCAGTATACTCATTGGCATCGTTTTTACAGTTAGAGACTGTTCCTGAAATAATTGAAGCATTTGATATATCTCATCTTTCAGGTCAGGATGCGGTTGCATCAAAGGTGGTATTTAAAGAAGGAATGCCATATAAAAAGGGATACAGAAGATATATCATAACAAATAGTAATTCACGGTCAGATACTGATTCGTTAAAGGAAGTTTTGGAAAGAAGAATGAAAAAGGGTGATTTACCTGACCTATTTTTAATTGACGGAGGGAAAAATCAGGTATCAGCTGTAAAGCAGATAGTAAACAACGAGGTTGAAGTTGCGGGGATGGTGAAAGATGACAGTCACAAGACAAAGGCTTTAATTTACAATAACAAGGAATTTGATCTTGCAAAAGATATGAACCTTTTTGTTTTTATATCTTCAATACAAAATGAAGCCCACCGGTTTGCTGTTGAATTTAACAGAAAAAAGAGAAATAAAAGAGTGTATGAGTCAGAACTTGACAATATTCCGGGAGTAGGGGAGAATGTAAAAGCTACTCTTTTAAGGCATTTCGGTTCAATAAGACAGATTAAAGCAGCAGGTGAAAAACAGATAGCTGACGTTAAGGGTGTTGGTGCTAAAAGAGCAAAAGCGATATATAACTATTTTCATAATACGCAAGGAGGATAAATGGCTGTTTATGCAATAGGTGATCTTCATCTGTCATTTCAAACGAACAAACCCATGGATGTTTTTTCATCTGAATGGACGAATTATGAGCAAACCTTGATGAATAACTGGCAGAATATTGTTACTTCTCAAGATACAGTGATAATACCAGGTGATTTCAGTTGGGCTATGTACTTAGAAGAAGCAGTTGAAGATTTTAGCTATCTAAGTAGGTTAAATGGAAAAAAGATACTTCTAAAAGGAAATCATGACTACTGGTGGGAAACAAAGAAGAAAATGACAGGGTTTCTGCAAAGTAATAATTTTTCCAATATTGATTTTTTATATAACAATTCTTTTGAGATAGAAGACGTTAATTTTTGCGGAACAAAAGGTTATGATTTGAAAGAGGCTGACCAAAAGATTATAAATCGGGAAATATCAAGGTTCTCAATTTCATATCAGAGCATTAAGAATAAAGATAAGAAAACAATAGCTGTTTTCCATTATCCTCCGGAAAAAGAGCTGGAATATATGATGAAAGAGTATGGGATAGAGCAATGTATATTCGGTCATTTACATGGTTTGAAAAGCGAAAGTTATCAAAATGAAGGGCATACATTGGTTTCTGCTGATTATGTAAGATTCAATCCTGTTAAGATAATATAAGTAAAATTATATTAGTAATATGCAATATTTGTTAGAATTACCACATTGTACAATCATTCAATTTAATTATATAATAGTTGAATGAAAAACCATCTATAATCGGAGGTGTAAGTTGAATATATCACAGGTAGAAAAAACTGCTTTAAGCATTAGGGATAATATTAACAAGGTAATTATAGGTAAAGATGAAATAATCGACCTTGTGCTGGTGTCAGTTTTATGTAACGGTCATGTTTTATTAGAGGATGTACCAGGACTGGGAAAGACAATGCTGGCGAAAAGTCTTGCAAAATCAATAGATGCAAAATTTGCAAGAGTTCAGTTTACTCCGGACTTGCTGCCTTCAGATCTGACTGGTGTCAGTATATATAACCAGAAAGAAGGAGAATTCGTTTTTAAGAAAGGTCCTTTATTCACTAATATAGTTCTTGCAGATGAGATAAACAGAGCAACTCCAAGAACTCAGTCAGCACTTTTAGAGTGTATGGAAGAACATCAGATAAGCGCAGACGGAGTTACGTATAAACTTGATGAGCCATTTTTTGTTATTGCTACTCAGAATCCATTGGAAACACAGGGAACATTCCCACTGCCTGAAGCTCAGATGGACAGATTCTTTATGAGGCTTTCTATAGGATATCCTAATGAACAGGAAGAGATAGCCATATTAAGCAGATTTGAAAAGGATATGCCTTTAACAGACCTTAAAAGCGTAGCTTCAAGAGATGTTATACTTGAAGCATCTGAAGCTGTAAACACTATACGTGTACCGGATGATATAAAGGATTACATCGTAAGACTTGTAGCAGCTACAAGGACAAGCACTAAGCTTATACTCGGATTAAGTCCAAGAGGCAGTCTTGCTCTTATGAGAGCAGCAAGAGCTTATGCAGGAATTCATGGAAGAGATTTTGTTATTCCTTCTGATGTCAAAAAGGTAGCTCCTCATGTAATGGGTCACAGGGTAATGCTTAAAGGTCATTCATTATCATATGGTGCTAAGGGAACAATGGAAGTAATTGATGAAATCTTGAACACGGTACCAGTACCAACAGAGGAATTATAATTAAAGCATGGAACTGATTCTAATAGTCATCAGCCTTGTAATATTTTTTACTGCAGAGATACTTTTCTTTAAATTTTTCGTTTTAAGGAATATTGAGTACTCTCTACAGTTCAGCCAAAGTGAAGCATATGAAGGTGATGATATATTCATAGATGAAGTTATTAATAATAATAAAAGAGTAATAGTTCCATGGTTAAAGGCTGATATACATGCTTCAAAATGGCTTCAGTTTGCTAATACCAGCTCATCAATTATTGACGAAGAAAGATGCGTTTCATCAGGATTCAGTCTTAACGGACGTCAGAGAATAACCAGAAGATGGTATACAAGGTGTGCTAAAAGAGGTGTATTCACAATTGAAAATACGACTCTTACAGCAGGTGATCTTGTAGGAATAATGCAGGATTCAAAAGCTTTTGTCGCTAATACAAGAATAATGGTATTTCCAGGAGTATTGAAACTTGAAGAAGCATTTTTCTCAAATAAGGACCTCATGGGTGACATGATGATAAAAAGGTTCATATTAGATGATCCTTTTATAGTCAAAGGCACAAGAGAATATGTGCAAGGAGACCCGTTAAATAAACT
>JAQVAJ010000307.1 GCA_028690885.1 Clostridia bacterium | reverse complement strand
TGGACAACTTCGATATGATGGTTATAGGTCATTTGAACGAAGCGGTTAATATTGTTGGTAACAATATACGAGAAAAAGTTATTATTGACTGTCTGCAAAATGATAAAGGGGTTTATTGTTTTGATGACCTAAACTTTTATGCTACCATGCTACCCTATAGAATAACTGAAGAATTTAAGCGTCGCATATGTGACGCTTTTCTTTTAATTGCCAGGGTTTTCCGTATTTTATGTTGACGCATATGCATGTATGTGGTAGTATAAATATGGTAGCATATGCTACCATATTTAACAGGAGGATTCCCATGATATATGAAGAGATAACTGTTCCCATTCCGAAGAGAAAACGGATCCGCAAATCCGGAGGCCCGAAGTATGTTTATGAAGTGCTGGCAAGAAAAGGCAGATATTCAGATAAGGATATTGTTTCCTTTGTCGGAGTGCAGATAGACGATGAGTTCATGCATCCGAATGAGAAGTATTTCGAACTGCATCCGGAAAGGGATTCTGAAAAGCCTCTTGATGAAGTTACGCAATTCGACAAACAAGTGCACTTAGGAGCGCCGCTTGTATTAAGGAAGATAGCAAAGCGTGAGGGGCTGGATGCAGCCCTCAAAGAGTCCTTCCCCGGATATGATGAGCTTATGATGACCCTGTTAGAATATTATCTTTTCAGAAGAGAATCAGCATCGCAGCTATACAAGTATTACCTATATGACCACTATACTGAGCTTAACTATATTCCAAGCGAATCCAAGCTGTCCAGATTCTTCACGGAATACCTCAGCCACGAGAGGATAAGCGCCTTTCTTGAGAAGTGGATGGAATACAGATGCAGCAGGCTCCCAAACGGATCTGCAATTGACATAGCGTTTGATTCTACGAGCTTCAATATTTCCTCTGGACATGTGCTTTCTGCTGAATACGGGAAAGCGAAGGTTGACGAAGGGCTGCCCCAGGTCAATGTCGCATATTTCCTTGACCGCAAAAGCGGCATACCTATATATTTCGACCTTTATTACGGATCGATAATTGACATGTCCCATTGCCAGGTCGCATTGGAGAAGATAAAAGCGGTAAAACATGATTTGAAGGGTTCCTTTGTCATGGACAGAGGGTACTTCTGCAGCGAGAACATTGAATACATGAGCGATAGCGGCTACCTGTTTATGTGCATGGGCAAATCAGGCAGAATGCTTGACAAGCTTATTGCAGCCAATCCCCGGGATAACCTGTGCATGGCGCAGAATAGAATCTACAACACCATTTATGGCTTGAAGTTCAAGGGAAAACCTTTTGAGAAAAGCAGAAACGAATATTTCCTGTACCTTTATTACAATGAAGGCGATGTAGCGACGCTTGCAGCAGCAAAGCAGGATTCGATAGAATATATATCAAAGCACCTTGCAGGCAAAAAGGATGATAAGAGAAGAATCCGAAACACCTACGAGAAGATGATCAATATTGCTGTCGATGGAGATGACATCATAACCGAGTCGTCAATAAGGTATGAATATCTCGATAACTACAGGAAAGAGTGCGGATACTTCTGGATCATCTCAAATGAAGATTTATCCCTTGATGATGTTCTGACTTCTTACAGGCACAGGGATATGATAGAAAAGCAGTTCATGTATGCGAAAAGCGGCGCTGACCTTAACAAGACATATTCCAGTGATGATGCTGCCTTTGAAGCGAAATCCTTCATGGGATTCCTGTCTTCCATATTAAGAGCAGCATTGACTGTCGGCATCAGGCCTTATGTCTTACAGTATTCATCTGAAACGAGTCAGACAGTGCTATGTGAATTGGACAAGATCAAGGCAGAATATATTAAAAGCGCATATGTTTTAAGGTATGCGCTCACATCAAGGCAGAAACAATTATTAAGCCTGTTCGATATGAATGTTACCGATGTCACCGATATGGTTAAGACTCTTGATTTTACTCGTAAAGAACTCAATCCTTAGTGCTTGGTAACATGGTAGCATAAAAGTTTAGGTAAGATAGGGAATATGCAAAATTTTAGAAGGAGAAATCATGTTTGATAAAAACAATAAGTATCTGAAAGTATTTGACAAAAAAGTAAAAGCATATATGGTTATTTCAACATTACTGCTGTTTGTAATTCAGGGTATGGCATTAATACCCCCAGTTATAATGAAGCAGATAATTGATAAGCATATACCAGAAGGTGATGTGAAAGCAGTTATCTACAATATCGTTATCTTTATCAGCATCCCGCTTATCGTTACATTGATTAATGCTGCATATAACTATAAGGTTGCTGTTTTTGCACGTAAACTTGGTAAGGAATTAACAGTAAAGACTTTCCATAAGCTGATAAAACAGCCACTGGATTTTTACAAGGATAAAAACTCATCCGAACTTACGACGCAGTGTAACAGAGAGTTCATAAACTATATTACATTCTGGATTAAGGAAATACCTCTAATAATATCGTCTATGGTAATATGTGCAGTAATCATAGTTATCTTCTTTAAAATGAATCCTATACTTGGTATAATACAACTTTTCTTCATACCATGTGTAGTTGTTCCACATATATTAATTCTGAAAAAACTAAGAAGCAGCTTTACAATAATATTTGACAAAAAAGCGGAAGTGAATGAACTGCTGAACAGTTCATTCAGAAATATATCATTCATTAAGACAATGCAGTTAGAAAAAAACAGAATAGAAAAATTCAGGAGTATTGATGGAGTTGTTGCAAAAATATGGGGCAGAATAGTTGCTTCTGAGCAGCTTGTCGCCTCAGGAGCAATGCAGTTTTTCGAATCTGTTTTTACTGGTGTAGGTTTTATTGTTGGAGCAGTAATGATAATAAAAGGGCAGATAACGCTTGGTGTAATTGTTTCATATTTGAGTTATCTTCCAAGATATTTTTCAAATGCAGAACTGCTGGTTGATTCGAACTATAACTTCAAAAAACAGCTGGTAGAATATGAAAAAGCATTTGAATATTTGAAAATGGATGATGAATTTGAAAATGAGGAAAACCTAAGCAGTGATTACAAATTTGAAAATGCGATTGCTTTTGAGAATGTTAATTACACATATAAAGAAAAACAGGAAGTAACCTTGAATAATGTTTCTATGCGTTTTGAGAAAAATAAGTGGACAGGATTAGTTGGAAAAAGCGGATCAGGTAAGTCAACGGTATTTAATTTACTTCTTTCGTTATACCAGCCGGTAAGCGGTTCAATCAAGATAGATGAAATTCCTGCGAATAC
>JAQVAJ010000306.1 GCA_028690885.1 Clostridia bacterium | reverse complement strand
GTAATTGCTTGATATTTTTGAAATTCATAATATTTATATAGATAATTGCATATTGTGTGGTTTTATTAGCCTTTATAAGTTCACCTGCGTCGATTTCAAACTTATATTGATTTGGACATTCTGCAATGGGGTCCATATTCTGCATTCTTTCCATTCTTCTTAAAGCTCTATTATCAGCAGTTAAGAATACTGCAACGAATATTATAAAAACACCCATTATTACAGCAGAAATAAGCATTGACTGTTCTATAACCGAGGCTGTTTTTGCAGATATGACTGTACTGGGAAGAAGTGATAAAGCGTACCAGTCCACCATGTTTTGTACACTGCTTATACTTACTACAGCATTATCATATGTACTTATGACTGTTTCAGAAGTTCCTTGTGACATAATAAATGCCTGTATTTTATTAATGTCTTCTTGCGGAAAAGTATAAGCAGTTAATAATGAATTAATGTTTATTCCCTTATCTTTATCAAAAACAGCATTGCCTTTTTCATCAATAATATAATATGAGCCTGTATCTGAAACAAAAAATTCTCCTAAAGTATATATGTTTGATACTTTATAGTAAGCGGCGATACCTTCAATCTGACTGTCAATAATGCTTGGTACATATACTATTATTAATTCTGTTTTTGTTGATGTATCAATAAATGGTTTACTTAGAACTATATCATCAGATCCTTTTAAACTTAATAGATTTTGGTCAGCATCAATATACAGTCTTGCTTCATGGTCATAAACCCGGCCATCTTTCATAAAGTAAAAGAATTTTTCACAATTTGTATTGTAATAGTAGTCATTTATGGCTTCTCTTGCGTCATACTCGCCTTGAATATTTGAAAAGGAAAATTCAGTATGGTTTAAAATGCTTTTTGCTTCCAAAGTTAAATTATCTAATAATGAACTAAAGAGTGCAGATTTTTCTTTTGTAATAATCTCATTATCTATAGAAGCCTGTTCCATAACAAACTGAGTTATTGAATATCTCATTTGAAAAAGCATAATAAAAATTAAAAGGAACAATATTATTGCCAGTAATGGAAAAAGATATGCACTTTTAAAACTGAACTTTCCTTTCAATATTTAACCCCATTCTGTAATTAAATAATATATATACTATATATCTATACTATTATAAGTTTTCCAGATCTTTCTTCATTGAACGGATTTCTCTTCTGAGTTTATCAATTTCTGCAGTATATTTGTTAAAATACTCAACATCATCATCATTTGGGGTCTCGTGCTTTAAAATAGCTTCTACTAATGCTGATTGAGAACGATAACGTTTTTTCTCCAGTTCTTCTATCAGTTTGATACTGCTTTTAATTCCTCTTTTTAATTTAATTTTGTTAAACATATGACACACTATTTCCTTTCCTGAACGATTTTCATTAATAATTCTTCAAGTAACTTGTAACCTATATCTAGTCGACCCTCATGAAGATTTTTAAAAGCATCATACACTTCGGACCTGTAACTAACAAAAGAATCTGGTAACTGCACAGCAATATAGTAAAGTTCGCTTATTACAAACTGTCTTTTCCCTGTTTCCCCATTGTGATTCATTAATGTTCTCATAACATTCAGTTCTGAAACTACTTCAGTATAAATGACTTGGTTATCTACATAAAGAACATTATCGTATACATATTTTAAAGAAGCATTAATTACCCTGTCCAGAAGCATAGTTGAATCATTTAATTTTACAAGGTAAAGCGATAAAAAGAATATAAGCATCACAGTAAGAATAATCGTTGTAATTCTTAGTGATTTGAGTTGTCTGTTTTTACGTACCTGGTCAAAATTATAAAAGTTTTTTCTCAGAAGGCTCTGATAATCAGAATCATCTGTATTTTCCATATCTTCAGAATTCAGTATCCTTTTAATCAGATTCGTTTTTTCCTTCTTCTGTTCCGGATCCTTCGGATTCTTTTGTTGCTCCATCATTATCAGCCTCCTTTCCTTCAATCTTTTCTTTTTCCACATTCTTTGCTGTTTTAGCAAGGTTAATTATTTCAAACACAAATAGTAATACTGCTGGTACTACGAGGAGTATAAATATAAAGGTCCTGCTTTGAAAAATTCGGCCTGCTTTACCTAAAGTAATGAGATTCTTCTGATATACTCCGATAATTGATGATGAATCTACCTCATATGCATCCGAAATTGCATTCGCATCTCCTTTTGTAATAAATACAAAATTGCCGTTTTCAATTCTGATGTCTGTTATTCTGTGAGTGTTTGGCAACCCTCTTATAGTAGGGTCTTTAGAATAGAAAGTTATAACATCACCAACTTTTAATTCAGCAGGGTCAACTTTTTTTATCAATATGAATGTATTTTCAGGAATTTGCGGCTCCATACTGGTTGATATGATATTCATTACACTATAACCAAAAAATGATGGAACTTTATTAGTTATCTGCGAATAAATCATGTTACCTACAAATATTATAAGAAAAACTAAAAGTACTGCAAAAATTGCAGTGATAATCCATTTACTTTTCTTTTTGCCTTTAAATTCACTCATATAAACCTCTATCAACAATCTACGTTGCTATTTTTTCTTGTTCTTTATTTTTTCTTGTTTCTTAAGTTCAGCTGCATATAAACGTTCAGATTTCAAAGCATTCTCAATGGCTTTTCTTATCTTAAGTTCTTCTCTTGTCAGTTTTGTGTTTTTCCTGCTTAACTGTTCAATATATACTTTTTTAACATTAGGGTTTAAAAACTCATATTCATCTGCAAATTCTTCTGTATTAATCTTCTTAAATCGTGCATTGTACTTAATTTTTGCTTTACTTTCATTTATTATATCATCGACTTTATCTGTTGTGTTCTTACGGAAGAACACATACTGATATGCCATTAGTTTATACAGGTTCTCAATAAGCTCTGTTGAAGGCTTACTAGATGTCGAACTGCTTTCCACTTCAAACCCGGCACTTTCATAACTTTCAATAAACTGCCACAGTTCAAGACACTGCCTTAAGTGAACATTTTTCAATATTGCATTTGTCCTCATTACTGGCGGTCGTATAAATGCTCTTCCCATTTGAGTAATAAACTGAGAAGACTGATATTGACGTATTATCTTTCTTAAACGTAAAACTCTTTTCCATAAAGATGATTTTGACATATCATCAAGAATGTTGACATTTTTTTCTTCAGATTGACCTTCTTTATCATCAGCAGCATCATTAGTCTCAATAGTAAGACTTATCTTAACTTTTGTATCAATAACTTTTGTATCA
>JAQVAJ010000305.1 GCA_028690885.1 Clostridia bacterium | reverse complement strand
GCTGCCAGTATAAAACTTGGAAGAGACGGAATATTTTTTTTAGTATTATTAGGATCATTTAACCCTTTGTTAATTAATTTTTTGTAAATCAAGTAATATGCCGCTATGAGTAATGATACAAACACTACTAGAGCAAAAAATAAAATTATAATTGATGCAATTGACCTCATTTTTTCTCCTCTATATACCTAGCTTATCTTTGAATATGTAATAATAGCTTCTTGTGACATCTACTATTTTTTCATTTTTCAATTTAAGCATGAACTTCTGCGACAATGCTGGTTTAATACTTTTTATCGCTTTCTTTGATACTATTACCGAGTTGCTTATCCGAATAAACTTATCAGGATCAAGTAAGTTCTCTAACTGCCAGAGTCTTTCTTTGATTCTGTATATTGCTTCACTTGTATGCACAAGCACGTCATGAGCAAGACTTTCAATATATATGACATCATCAATATTTATTCTGTGGAATGAATCCTCAAGCTTTCCAGTAAGGTGATCAATAAAAGTATTATCTTCTGATAATGTAAATTCTGAGTCATCATCTATATCAATACCCAAAGCCTTAAGCTCTTTTTCGATTTCTTCATATTTTTCTTTACTTGCTACTAGTTTTACTTTCAACATTACCCCCACCTAAAGCAATATATGCATTTTTACACTAAAATTTAATCTTATCAATAAATTTTGAACAACTTGCACATATATGCTCCTAACTTGCATATATATACTCATACCTTGCAAACATTATCCTTTTATATTTAAATCTCATAAACATCATTCAAACAGTTCTTTTATAATCTTTGGAAACAGAACACGTCTGATATACCTTCTGTAGTCCTTTTCCTCTTTAGTTCTTGCAGTTATTAATGATTTTCTTGTTACAGCATTATCTGAAACACTGAAAACAGCAGTTATTGGTATATTTGCTAGTTTTGCTGCCTTAAATGCAGCAGCTGTTTCCATTTCTATCACATTACATCCAATTTCTATAATCTCATCAAGGTGATAAAACTGAGCAAATATCGTATCTATACTGAATGTCTTTGCTATATGCCATTTTACATTATGCTCTTTACATAAATTTTCAGCTATTTCTTTGCTCTTATTAAACATTGACTCATCAGGATATTCCTTTTTCCCGAAGATATCCCCTTTTGTTAAATTATCCGAATCAATATATCTGCTTGCGCCGTCACCACATACTGAGTATTCGGGTATAACTATATCCCCTATACAAATATCACTATCCAAAGCCCCTACAGAACCTATAAATACTATTTTTTCACATGAAGTCATCCCAAGCGATAAAACAATATCCATAAGTACAGATGCACCGATGCCTGTTTTTATATATGTGAATTCACAATCATCATTACATATATTCCATACTTTTATGTGATCAGAGACTGACTTACTTATATATTCCGCTGTTTGAAAGTCTGGAAATAATGAAGGTTCCCACCATGGAGCAATTACCACATTCTTATGTATATGCTCTTCTTTTACACCAATACTGTTTACACATATATCTTTTTTTGAAATGCCATACTTTTCCATGCCGAGAATTAGTTTTTGGTAATCCATGCTTTTATCTTCCTTTACTCTTTTTACTTAGTTATTGTATGTTATTCATTCATTTTACACTATCTATTGACCTATTTCATAATTTTCTGTATAATCCCAACGACATTGAGTAGGTTTTACTGATAATTTAAAAAGATTAAAACAGGAGATAAGACAATTACAGATATATCAAATACAATTAATAATGAGGTAACACGCAGAAGAACTTTTGCAATAATATCTCATCCGGATGCTGGAAAAACCACACTAACAGAAAAACTTCTTCTTTACGGAGGAGCAATACGCCTTGCTGGAGCTGTCAAGGGAAGAAAAGCTAGCAAACATGCTGTTTCTGACTGGATGGAGATTGAAAAACAAAGAGGTATCTCCGTCACTTCCAGTGTAATGTTTTTTGATTACAACGGATACCGCATAAATATACTTGACACACCTGGCCATCAGGATTTTTCTGAAGACACCTACAGAACACTGACAGCTGCTGATTGCGCTGTTATGCTTATTGACGGAGCTAAAGGAGTGGAAGCACAGACAAGAAAACTCTTTGCAGTATGCAGACTGCGACATATTCCAATATTTACATTTGTCAACAAACTTGATCGTTACTGCAAAAGCCCATTTGAACTTATGGACGAGATAGAAAAAGTATTAGGTATAAGAGCTTATCCCATGAACTGGCCGGTAGGTGAAGATGGCAGCAATTTAGGAGTTTATAACCGTAAAAACAAAAATATTGATTTATTTGAAGCAAAAGAACATGGTCAGCGTGCCCTTTCCTCTAAATTAATTCCTTTAGCTGACCCTCAGATAAAGGATATATTAGGTGCAAGGATATACAACAAGCTGTGTGAAGATATAGAGCTTTTAGATATGGCTGGAGATGATTTTGATTTTGAGAAAGTTAAAAATGGAGAACTCACGCCAATGTTTTTTGGAAGTGCAATGACTAATTTCGGAGTAAAGCCTTTTTTAAAGGAATTTATTGAATTAGCTCCTTCACCAAAAAACAAAAATACTGAGTCTTTAACCGAATTACCGGATAATAATAATTTCAGTGGATTTGTATTTAAGATACAGGCAAATATGGATCCTGCACATAGAAACAGGATAGCATTCTTTCGCATATGCTCGGGAAAATTTGAAAAAGGAATGGAAGTCATTCACGCAAGAACAGGTAAAACCATCCGTCTTGCACAGCCTCAGCAATTCTTCGCTCAGGAAAGAACCGTTGCCGAAGAAGGATTTGCAGGAGATATAATAGGTGTTGTCGATAATGGGTTACTAAATATTGGTGATGCTCTTTATACAGGTAAAACACCTTTTGTTTTTGATGGTATTCCAATATTCCCAGCAGAGCATTTTGCACAGGTCAGAACACCCGATGCTATGAAGAGGAAACAATTTTTAAAAGGAATCAATCAGATATCTGAAGAGGGTTCCATTCAGATATTCAAACAACCCAATATTGGAGTTGAGACACTGATAGTTGGTGTAGTAGGTGTACTTCAATTCGAAGTACTTGAATACAGAATGAAAAATGAATATGGAGTAGATATAGTAATAGAAAAACTTCCATATAATTTAGCTAGATGGGTAATGACTAAGACTGTAACAAGAGAAATGCTCGGTTTTGCAGACAGCGCCAAAGCTGTTGAAGACAGATTAGGAAGACCGG